>NCEH01000010.1 GCA_002304505.1 Rhizobiales bacterium 32-66-11
GATCATCCCCACCCGCCTCACCTTCGTCGACATCGCCGGCCTGGTGCGCGGCGCCTCCAAGGGCGAGGGGCTCGGCAACCAGTTCCTGGCCAATATCCGCGAATGCGACGCCATCGCCCATGTGGTGCGCTGCTTCGAGGACGGCGACGTGACCCATGTGGAAGGCAAGATCGCCCCCGTGGACGATATCGAGACCATCGAGACCGAGCTGATGCTGGCCGATCTCGAAAGCCTGGAAAAGCGCGCGACGGCGCTCGAGAAGAAGACCAAGAACGGCTCCGACAAGGAAGCCAAGGAAATCCTCGACCTGATGAACCGCGCCCTGGTGCTGCTGCGCGAGGGCAAGCCGGCGCGCCTGGTGGAGCGCAAGCCCGAGGAGGAGCAGGCGTTCGGCATGCTCGGCCTGATGACCGCCAAACCGGTTCTCTACGTCTGCAACGTCGAGGAGGCGTCCGCGCTGGAGGGCAATGCGCTTTCCGCCGAAGTGTTCAAGCGCGCCGCCGAGGAAGGCGCCAAGGCGGTGGTGGTCTCGGCCAAGATCGAGAGCGAAATCGCCGTACTGCCGGCGGAGGACCAGAAGGATTATCTCGACGCCATCGGCCTCGATGAGCCGGGCCTCAACCGGGTGATCCGCGCCGGCTACGATCTGCTGCACCTCGTGACCTATTTCACCGTGGGTCCGAAGGAAGCACGCGCCTGGACCATCACCCGGGGCACCAAGGCCCCGGCGGCGGCGGGCGTGATCCATTCCGATTTCGAGAAGGGCTTCATCCGCTCGGAAACCATCGCCTATGCGGACTATGTCCAATACAAGGGTGAATCCGGCGCCCGCGACGCCGGGCGGCTGCGGCTGGAAGGCAAGGAATATGTGGTGCAGGACGGCGACGTGCTGCACTTCCGCTTCGCCAACTAGACCGGCTCCGAGGGGATGGCGCAAGCGTGGCTTGACCGCGCCGCGCGCCTCCCCTCTCATCTGAAAAACAGCAGGAGGAGGTGGGATGCCCGACATCTTTTGGGAGGACTTCGTCGAGGGGGAGGTGAAAACCTTCGGCTCCTACGAAGTCACCGAAGACGAGATCATCGCCTTCGCCAGCGAGTTCGACGCCCAGCCGATGCATCTCGATGCGGCGGCGGGCAAGGCGTCCATGCTGGGCGGGCTTGCCGCCTCCGGCTGGCACACCTGCGCCATCATGATGCGGCTGATGTGCGACGGCTTCCTGCTGCGCGCCGCCGGCCAGGGCTCGCCGGGCGTGACCGAGACCAAATGGCGCGAGCCGATCTTTCCCGGCGATGTCGTCACCTTGCGCCGCACGGTGCTCCAGAGCCGCAGTTCCAAGTCGCGCCCCGACCTCGGGCTGGTGACCTTGAAGCTGGAATTGCTGAAGCCGGCGGGCAGCGTGGCGCTGGAACAGGAATGCGTGGTCCTGTTCAGCCGCCGCAATCCGGGAGCACGCCTCGCATGAACTTTTTCGACGAAATCCAGGTGGGCGACCGCGAAATCCTTGGCGTCCACACCTTCACCCGCGACGAGATCATCACCTTCGCGCGCAAATATGATCCGCAGCCCTTCCATGTGGACGACGAGGCGGCCAAGCGCAGCCTGTTCGGCGCCCTGTGCGCCTCCGGCTGGCACACCGCCGCCACCTGGATGAAATATTTCGTCGCCTACCAGCAGCGCACGGCGGCCGAGCGCGTGGCCAAGGGCATCCCGGTGCCGGTCACCGGCCCCTCGCCCGGCTTCAAGAACCTGCGCTGGCTGAAGCCGGTCTATGCGGGCGACGTCATCACCTATGCCACCGAGGCGCGGGAAAAGATGATGCCCAAGAGCCGGCCGGACTGGGGCATGCTGATCGCCTACAATACCGGCACCAACCAGGACGGGGTGCTGGTGTTCGATTTCGAAAGCCGGGTGTTCGTGCAGCGCCACGCGTGAGGAGTTGGGCGGGCCCAGCCCGCCCATTTTGCGCGGTGGGCGGGCCCAGCCCGCCCCGTCCGCATCACAGATTGAGGCCCGCCATGGCGGCTTCCGGATAGCGCGTGCCGGCGATTGCCTCGGGCGCGAACAGGGCGTCGAGTTCGGCGATCTGCGCGGGCGCGAGCACCACTTCGGTGGCCGCGATATTCTCCTTGAGATATTTGATGCGGCGGGTGCCGGGGATCGGCACCACATTGTCCTGCTTGTTGAGAATCCAGGCGAGCGCCAATTGGGCGGAGGTGATGCCGAGCCCGGCGGCGATCTGCGCCAGGGCCGCGACGAGACGCCCGTTCTGCGCCGCCGCCTCGCCCTGGAACCGGGGATTCTGAGTGCGGAAGTCGCCGGCCTCCAGCGCGCCGGCCGCCACCGTGCCGGTCAGGAAGGCGCGGCCGAGGGGGCTGTAGGCGACGAAGGCGGTACCAAGGGCGCGGCAGGCCGCGAGCATGCCGTCCTCGGGCTCGCGGCTCCACAGGGAATATTCGCTCTGCACGGCGGTGATGGGGTGAACCAGCGCCGCGCGCTTCAGGGTCTCGACCGAACATTCGGAGAGGCCGATGAAGCGCACCTTGCCGGCTTCCACCAGCCCCTTCATGGCGCCGACCGTATCCTCGATGGGCGTTTGCGGATCGACCCGGTGGAGATAATAGAGGTCGATCACATCGGTGCCGAGGCGGGCGAGGCTGGCATCGCAGGCGGCGCGGACATAATCCGGCTTGCCATTGACCCCGAGCCGCTCGCCATTGGGGCCGCGCATATGGCCAAATTTCGTGGCCAGCACGACCTTTTCGCGCTTGCCCTTCAAAAATTGGGAGAGAAGGCGCTCATTATGCCCGACGCCATACATGTCGGCGGTGTCGAAGAAGGTGACGCCCAGTTCGAACGCGGCGTCGAGGGTCTCGAGCGATTGCGCATCATTGCTGGTGCCGTAGAATTCGGACATGCCCATGCAGCCGAGGCCGATGGCGGACACGGACAGGCCGGAACGGCCTAGGAAGCGGCGGTTCATGAAAGACCTCGCGGACGAGAGAGTGGTCGATGGACAGAAAAAAAGCGGCGCGGGCGTGCCGGGAGAGGACGCGGCGCCGGGGCGGCGAGAGGCGGGCCGCAGACACCGGTCTGGCGGGACGCGCTCGCAATCACCATATGTAAACTACACCGTATAGTTTACATTGTCAATCATGAACTCCGTCAAACCGCCCCCCGCCCCGCTCGGCGCGCCCGCAAGGTCCGCGCCGCAGGCCGGCGACGCGCCCGACGCCAAGCTCGCGGTGCGCGATCCGCGCGGCACCGGGCGACGCATCCGCTCCGCCGCGCGGCGCCTGTTTCTCGAACGCGGCTATGGCAACACCAGCATGGACGCCGTCGCCGCCGCCGCGCCCGCGTCCAAGCGCACGCTGTATCAGCACTATCCCAGCAAGGCGGAGCTGTTCGGCGCGATCATCGCCGAGGTCTGGGCGCATTTCACCGGCGGACCGGACCTGCCGGACACGGCCGAGGAGGACCCGCGCCTCGTGCTGCGCGAGTTCGTCGCGCGCATGTGCGTGCATTGGGACCAGCCGGACGTCATTCCCATCCTGCGCCTGATCATCGCCGAGGCGCCGCGCTTTCCCGAGCTCTCGGAGGCCTTCTCGCGCACCGGCAAGGAACCCACGCTGCGCAAGCTCACCGCTTATCTGGAGATGCTGCGCGCGGCCGGAAAACTGCCGGCGCGGCTCGACACCTCCCTTGCCGCCGCGCAATTCCTGGGCGCCATCAAGGAACCGCTGTTCTGGCCGCGCGTGCTCGGAAATCAGATCCGCTTTTCCATCGACGCGGTCACGGACCGCGCCATCGCGGAAATCCTGCGCAATTGAGTTCGCGCCAGATACGTGCACGAGAGATTTGCAAGAGAGACTTGCGCGAGAGACTTGCGCGAGAGACTTGCGCGAGCGACTGCACCGGAGATTTGCGGACGCGCCCGCACGGCGGGCTTGCCCTTCCGCACGCGGAGGGCGCGCGCCGGCCGTTTGCGTCCGGATCGCGGCCGCTTCCCTTGCCGCAGAGCAGTATCGCTGCTAAAGCCCGCGCGTCCGCGACAATCGCGGGTCCATTTCATTCATAACGACAGGACGGTCACCATGGCGATCGAGCGCACTTTCTCGATCATCAAGCCCGACGCGACGCGTCGCAATATCACCGGTGCGGTCAACGCCGTGATCGAGACTGCGGGTCTGCGCATCGTCGCCCAGAAGCGCATCCAGCTCACGCGCGAACAGGCCGAAACCTTTTATGGCGTCCATCGCGAACGTCCGTTCTTCGGCGAGCTGGTGGCCTTCATGACCTCCGGCCCGGTGGTCGTGCAGGTGCTTCAGGCCGACAATGCGGTTCTCAAGTATCGCGAAGTCATGGGCGCCACCAATCCCGCCAATGCGGCGGAAGGCACCCTGCGCAAGCTGTTCGCCGAATCCATCGAGGCGAATTCCGTGCACGGCTCCGACAGCGCCGAGAATGCCGCCATCGAAATCGCCCAGTTCTTCTCCGGCAACGAAATCGTCGGCTGAGGCGTTTCCTTTACGAACGCCGCGGCGCACAACGCTTTTTGCGCGCCGCGGCGTCCGGTTTTGGTTGTGGACCCTGCGCGTCTCCATTAGCCTCCCTTTAGGGAATGCATAATACGGCGCACCAGACGCAGCATACCCGCAGGGAACGCTGAATCCAGGATGGGTGGGGTTACAATGTCGCTAGACTCTCCGGTGCTGTGGCTCGCGCTGCTACAGATCATTTGGATCAATATCCTGCTATCGGGCGACAATGCGGTGGTGATCGCCATGGCCTGCCGCTCCCTGCCGGAGAAGGCCCGGCGCTGGGGCATCGTCATGGGCGCCGGCGTGGCGGTCGGCCTGCGCATCATCTTCACCGGCATCGTCGCCACCCTGCTTGCCCTGCCCTGGCTCAAGGTGGTCGGTTCGCTGGCCCTCATGTACATCGCCGTCGACCTCGCCCTCCCCAGCGAGGACACAGAGGATGCGGTCGCCGCCAGCGACAATCTCTGGAAGGCCGTCGGCACGGTGGCGATCGCCGACGTGGTCATGAGCCTCGACAATGTGGTGGCCGTCGCCGCCGTTGCTGACGGCAACTGGACCCTGCTGATCCTCGGCCTCGCCATCTCCATCCCGCTGATCGTCGCCGGCAGTTCGCTGGTGATGGCGCTGCTCGACCGTTTCCCCCTCCTGGTGTGGTTCGGCGCGGCCTTGCTGGGCTGGGTTGCCGGCGAGATGCTGCTCAGCGACGTCGCGATCATGGATCGCATCGGCGGCCACGATGTCAGCGAAAGCTGGCACCTTCCCGCCGCCGCCGCAGGCGCCGTGCTGGTGGTCGCGATTGCATGGGTCATCGGCCGCGTGCGTCACGCCAAGCAGGCCAACTCGGCCCACTGACCACAAGGCAGCAAGGGGGCGCGAGCCCCCTTTTTCGCGTGCCCGCCCTGACGTAAGGTCAGAAAGGCCGCCCGCTCTCGAAGATCTCTGCGGATGGCCCGCGCGCCCATTCGCTTCGGCAAAGGACTGACGCATGGATTTCTCCAACCCGACCTTCTGGGTCTCTCTGCTCCAGATCATATGGATCGACCTGCTGCTGTCGGGCGACAATGCGGTGGTGATCGCGCTCGCGTGCCGCTCGCTTCCCCCCGGCCAGCGCCGGTGGGGCATATTGCTCGGCGCCGGGGCGGCGGTCGGCCTGCGCATCATCTTCGCCCTTGCCGTCTCCTACGTGCTCGGCATTCCCCTGTTGAAGGTCGCCGGCGGCCTGCTGCTGATCTGGATCGCGGTGAAGCTCGTCACCGACAATGAGGGCGAGGCGCACGAGGTCGCCGCCTCCGACAGCCTGTGGAAGGCGGTGCGCACCATCGCCATCGCCGACGCGGTCATGAGCCTGGACAATGTGGTGGCCATCGCCGCCGCCTCGCGCGGCCATCCCGAATTGTTCATCTTCGGCCTGCTGCTCACCATTCCGCTGATCATCGCCGGCTCGCAGTTGGTGATGGCGATCCTCACCCGCATGCCGCTGCTGGTGTGGGCGGGCGCGGCGCTGCTCGGCTGGATCGCCGGGGAAATGGTGGTCGGCGACGTGATGTCCCTGCAATATATGCAGAGCGTCAATCCCGAATGGGTGAAGCCGGATTCCGACGCGCCCACCGGGCTGAAGCCTGCCGATCTGCCGCATTATCTCGCCAGCGCCGTCGGCGCGGCCCTGGTGGTTGCGCTCGGCCTGCTGCTGCGCGGGCGCGGCAAGGAAAAGGCCCACGCCGCCTGACGGCATCGCCCGACTTACACCCGCCGCGTGATGTGCGGTGGCATTGCCCCACCCCTCTCGCCCCCGGCCGCCCGCCGGGGGCGATTTCGTTTGGCGCCCCGCGATGGCGCGCCGGCTCGATACGCTTGGCTGGAGCGGCTATAAGGAGGCGGAGGAGTTGCTTCGCCCATGAATGATCATGTCCGCCCGCAGGCCGTGCCCGCGCCGCAAGACCGCGCTTCCCCGATGCGCGCCACCGGCATGGGTCCCACCGGGATGCGCGCCTCGGTCTGCCCGCACGATTGCCCCTCCACCTGCGCGCTGGAAGTGGAAGTGCTGGCGGAAAACAGGATCGGCCGGGTGCGCGGGGCGGGCGACAATTCCTATACCGCCGGCGTGATCTGCGCGAAGGTCGCCCGCTATGCCGAGCGCGCCCATCATCCCGACCGGCTGATGACGCCGCTCAAGCGCACCGGGCCGAAGGGCTCCACCCAGTTCACCCCCATCTCCTGGGACGAGGCGCTGGACCGCACCGCCGACGCCCTGCTCGCCGCCGAGCACACCCACGGCGCGCAGAGCGTGTGGCCTTATTATTATGCCGGCACCATGGGCCTGGTGATGCGCGACGGCATCAACCGCCTGACCCATGCCAAGGGCTATTCGCGCTTCTTCTCCTCGATCTGCGTGAACCCGGCCTGGAGCGGCTACATGGCCGGCACCGGGCGGCTCGCGGGCGCCGATCCGCGCGAGATCAGCCGCGCGGCGGACCTGATCGTCATCTGGGGCACCAATGCGGTGGCGACGCAGGTGAATGTGATGACCCACGCCATCCGCGCCCGCAAGGAACGCGGCGCGAAGATCGCGGTGGTGGATGTCTATCGCACCCCCACCATGGAGCAGGCGGACATTCCTTTGCTGATCCGCCCCGGCACCGACGGCGCGCTCGCCTGCGCGGTGATGCACGTGCTGTTCCGCGACAACCTTGCCGACCGCGCCTATCTCGCCCGCTATGCCAATGATGCGGAAGAGCTGGAAGCCCATCTTCAAACCCGCACACCCGCCTGGGCCGCCGCCATCACCGGCTTGAGCGTCGAGGAGATCGAGGCGTTCGCGGCGCTGATCGGCACCACGCCGAAAAGCTATTTTCGCCTTGGCTACGGCATGTCGCGCAGCCGCAATGGCGCGGTGAACATGCATGCCGCCTCCTGCATTCCCGTGGTGTCCGGCGCCTGGCAGCACGAGGGCGGCGGCGCGTTTCATTCCAATTCCGGCATCTACCGGCTGAAGAAGACGCTGATCGAGGGGCTGGACGTGCGCGATCCCACGACCCGCGAACTCGACCAATCGCGCATCGGCGCCATCCTCACCGGCGACCGCGCGGCGCTGCATGGCGGGCCTCAGGTGCACGCGATGCTGATCCAGAGCACCAATCCCCTGAGCATCGCGCCGGACCAGGAGGCGGTGAAGCGCGGGTTTGCGCGCGAAGACCTGTTCGTGGCGGTGCACGAGCAATTCCTGACCGAGACCGCGCGGCAGGCGGATATCGTCTTCCCCGCCACCATGTTCACCGAGCATGACGATCTCTATCTCAGCGGCGGGCACCAGCACATTTTGATGGGCCCGAAGCTGGTGGAGCCGCCGGGCGAATGCCGCTCCAACCACGATCTTCTGTGCGCGCTCGCCCCGCGCGTGGGCGCGCGCCATCCAGGCTTCGAGATGAGCGACCGCGAGCTGGTGGACTGGACCTTGCGCGCGTCCGAGCGCGGCACGCTGGAGGAGCTGGAGGCCGCGCGCTTCAAGGATGTGCAGCCGGATTTCGAAACCGCCCATTTTCTCAACGGTTTTGGCCATCGCGACGGGCGGTTCCGCCTGAAGCCGCGCTGGGACAAGGTGCCGTTCCCCGCGCCGGAAAAATTCGGCGTTGCCGAGATGCCGGAGTTTCCCGACCATTGGGCAGTGATCGAGGAGGCGACGGCGGAGCATCCGTTCCGCCTCGTGACCGCGCCGGCGCGCAATTTCCTCAATTCCACCTTCAACGAGACGGCGACCTCGGCGAAGAAGGAGGGCGGGCCGACCTTGCTGCTCCACCCCGCCGACGCCGCCGCGCTCGGCATTTCCACCGGGGATTTGGTGGAGGTTTCCAACCTGCGCGGCCGCGTGCGGCTCACCGCCCGCCTGTTCGACGGCGTGCGGCGCGGCGTGGTGGTGGCCGAGCAGATCCACCCCAACGCCGCGCATGCGGGCGGCCGCGGCATCAACACCCTCACCAGCGCCGCCCCCGTGGCCCCGGTGGGCGGGGCGGCGTTTCATGATAATCGGGTGGGGGTGGTGAAGGTTTCTTGATACTGAACTCCTCAACGCCCTCCCAAGTAAGGACAGATCAAATCCTACTTCATTGGCAAAATCGATGATTTATGTAGTAACTATTTACTCTGTCATCGAGGCGAATAAAACATGGAAATAAATCAGAGGGTTCACGACCTACATACGTGGATCGCGCAAATTACGGATGAAATGGCCTCCGAGTATGATCGGATCTACGCTACCTCTAGCGAAGATCCTGGGACTGCGGGCGATCAGGGCGAAAAGAATTGGGCAACCGTTCTGGAGGATTGGCTCCCGTCATATTATCAAGTCGAGACTAAAGGTAGACTGATTGGACCGAGGGGTGAGCTCTCTCCCCAAATGGACGTTGTTGTCCTAAAGCCGGGATATCCAAGAAAATTAATGAGGAAAAAAATCTGGCTTGCACATGGCGTCGCAGCCGTATTTGAATGCAAAAATACTCTAAAGGCGGAGCACATCGGAGACGTCGTCCGACGGAGTCAAAAAATAAAAGCGCTTTATGAGAGGTCTCAACGCGTTGGGACACCAACAAAGGAACTTCGGTCGCCGTTGATTTATGGCCTTCTTGCTCATTCTCACTCGTGGAAATCATCTGGGTCAAAGCCCCTGGAGAATATAGAAAAGGCACTTCTATCTGACCGCATGACACCGTCTCACCCTAGATTTGAAGTCGACCTGATTTGCGTCGCAGATCTAGCTTATTGGCGGCGCAGTTGGCTTACAATGTCTATTCTTGCGCCAGAGATTGAAAAGGATTTTTACTTAGCATTCTCTGATAGACCAGGACCTTCGACGTATATGAACCAAGGGGCTATGGATTACAAAAGGCAAGAGTCTCATTTTCGACCTATAGGTGGATTTATTGCAAGCCTTGTTCGCGAATTAGCACGCGACGATGTTGGCCTGAGAGATATTGCCGATTATTATCGTGAGTGTGGTTTGTGGGGCGTAGGTGAAGGACAAGGACGAATTTGGCCGATAAGTGTTTATAGCCAAGAGGTTAAGAGTAAAATTTTTGACCCTCAATATTTTTTTAATGGAATTCCATGGAATGAGTGGGATATCGGAGGATTCTAATTTATTCCAAATGTCATGAAGTAAAAATATGCAATTATCCGTGTGGATTATTTGGGCCAAGCAGCCTCCCCCCTCAAACCCATCCCATCCAAATCCCCATCATCGCCACCCCCAGCGCTCCCACCAGGATCAGCAGGGCGAAGAACAGGCCGAAGGCGGTGACGGTGAGGGCGCCGAGCGCCACGCCGGCGATGAAGGTGAGCCAGGAGAGGCCGTAGATCGCGCAGGCCATCGGCCGCACCCGGCCCTTGGCCGCCGCAACCAGGGATTGGCCGAAGCTGAACAGGGTCCCGGTCACGAAGCTCTTGCCCACATCCGCCCCCAACACCACCTGGTGCGCGGAATTCTGCATGCCCATGGCGATGGAGATCAGGAACAGCGGCGGCATCAGGCTGCCCGCCGCCACCAAAGCCAGCGCGCCGCACAGCAGCGCGATTTCAACCCCGAGCACCGCCAGCATGGGCCGGCGCACCGGCGCTTCCACCACCAATGTGCCCGCCACCGCGCCGATCACGAACGCGCAGATCACCATGGCCGTGCCGAGGAGCACATGCAGGTTCAGCGCCGCGAGCGCGGTGCCGAGGCGGGTGGTATTGCCGCTCATGAAGGAGAGATAGAGCCCGCCCGCCTGGGCATAGCCGACCGCGTCCACATAGCCGGCGGCCCCGGTCATCAGGGTGGCGAGCACCAGGGGATAGCGCGCGGCGTCCGGCTTCGACGGCAAGGAGGTCATGCCCACCTGTTCCTTCGCGGCGGGTCACATCACCAAAGGCCGAGGCGCCGCCGGACCGCGCCATCCGCCGCCCCACACACCGTCCCACACGCCGCCGGCGTCACACCCGCGGCGCGATCAGCACGTCGAGGGGGGTGCGCGCGCCGGAAATCAGGGCGCGCTCGTCCTTCACCTGGATCCGCCCGCCGGCCAAAAGCGCCAGGCCGCGCGGATAGATGATGTGCTCCTGCGTCAGCACCCGCTCCGCCAAGGTGTCGGGCGTATCGTCCGGGCGCACCGGCACCACCGCCTGGAGCACGATCGGCCCGTCGTCCATCTCCGGCCGCACCAGATGCACCGTGCAGCCGTGGAAGCGCACGCCCGCTTCCAGCGCGCGGGCATGGGTGTCGAGGCCCTTGAAGCTCGGCAGCAGCGAGGGATGCACATTGATCATGCGGTCGCGCCAGCGCTCCACCAGCCAGGGGGTGAGAATGCGCATGAAGCCGGCAAGGCAGATGATCTCGATGCCCTCGATGCGCAGATGGGCATCGAGCGCGGCGTCGAAGGCGATCCGGTCGGAAAAATCGCGATGGCTCAGCACCATGGTGCGGATGCCGGCTTCCTCGGCGAATTGAAGGCCGGCCGCATCCGCCCGGTTGGAGACGACGAGGGTGATCTCGGCCGGAAAATCGGGCGCCTCGGCGGCCTTCACCAGGGCCGCCATGTTGGAGCCCCGGCCGGAAATCAGGATGGCGACGCGCTTCTTGTGCATCAGGCGCGCCCCCCGGGCGCATCCAGTCCCAGCGTGCCGTCATAGACCACGTGGGCCGCCCCTTCGCCGGGCTCGATGACGCCGAGGCGGATCACGCTTTCGCCCATGTCGGCGAACGCGTCGGCGACCCGCTCCGCGTCCTCGGCCGCCACCACCACCGCCATGCCGACCCCGCAATTGAACGCGCGGAGCATTTCCTCCGGCGCCACGCCGCCCGTCTGGGCGAGCCAGCGGAACACCGGCGGCACGATGAGGTTGGAAAGGTCGATGCGCGCGATCGTGCCCTTCGGCAGCACGCGCGGCAGGTTCTCGGTGATGCCGCCGCCGGTGATATGGGCGAGCGCCTTCACCGCATGGGTCTGGCGGATGACGCCCAGTACGCTGCGCACATAGAGCCGGGTGGGCTCCAGCAGCGCCACGCCGAGATGTACGCCGGGCGCGAACGGCGCCTCCACGTCCCAGGCAAGGCCCGCGCGCTCGACGATCCGGCGCACCAGGGAATAGCCGTTGGAATGAATGCCGGAGGAGGCAAGGCCGAGAATCACGTCGTCCGGCCCCACGTCCGGGCGGGGCAGCACGGCGGAGCGCTCCACCGCGCCCACGGAGAAGCCGGCGAGATCATAGTCGCCTTCCGAATACATGCCCGGCATCTCGGCGGTTTCCCCGCCGATGAGCGCGCATCCCGCCTCCTTGCAGGCGCGCGCGACGCCGGCGACGATCTGCGCGCCGACATCCGGGGTCAGGTGGCCTGTGGCGAAATAATCCAAGAAGAACAAGGGCTCCGCGCCCTGCACCACCAGATCGTTCACGCACATGGCGACGAGGTCGATGCCGATGGTGTCATGCTTGCCGGTCTCGATGGCGATCTTCAGCTTGGTGCCCACGCCGTCGGTGGTGGCGACCAGCAGCGGATCGAGGAAGCCGGCGCGCTTGAGATCGAACAGGCCGCCGAATCCGCCGATATCGGCCTCTGCGCCGGGCCGGGCGGTCGCCTTCACCAGCGGCTTGATGAGATCGACGAGCCGGTTTCCGGCATCGATATCGACCCCGGCGTCGCGATAATTGAGACCGTCCTGAGCCATTCTATCCTCACGCTTTCTGCGGGCTTAGCCGCGAACCGCGCGGGTGGCAAGGCTCAGGCGCGGCATGGCGGTGCATGGCACCTGGACGCCCACGGCACCCCTGCGCGCGGAGCTCGCTGGCGCAAGGCGGCAAGGCCCGTGCGGGGATACCGTGCGCCCCCGCCCCGAAAGGCTGTGGGAAACTCCGCGCGCGGGGGCGATGACCCGCCGCGCCTTTCCGTCCCCCTCACGCTTCCCCCGCCTCAGTCTTCCAGCACGCGGAAGCGGAACAGCAATCCCGCCAGCATCGCGCCGATGGGCGGCACGATGATGAACAGCCAGAGCTGCGCCAGCGCCTTGCCGCCAACGAACAGCGCCGGGCCGATGCTGCGCGCCGGGTTGACCGAGACCCCGGTCACCGGGATGAACACGATATGGATCATCACCAGCGACAGGCCGATGGCGAGCCCCGCCGCCTGGGTGATGCCGGCCCGCGAGGTCGAGCCGAGGATGACCACCAGGAAGATGAAGCTTCCCACCAGCTCGGCCACCACCGCCGCGCCCAGCCCATAGCCGCCCAGATAGCCCTCGCCCCAGCCGTTCTGGCCCAGGCCCTCGGTGGCGGCGTTGAAGCCGGTGAGCCTTTCCGAGACGATCAAATAGAGGATGCCCGCGCCGAGAATGCCGCCGATGATCTGGGCGAGGATGTATTTCGGCACCGCCGACGCGGACAGTCGCCCGGCCGCCCACACGCCGAGCGTGACGGCGGGATTGATGTGGCAGCCGGACACATGGCCGATGCCATAGGCCATGGAGGTCACGGCGAGGCCGAACGCGAAGGCGATCGGCAGGATTCCCAGATGGCCGCCCCCCGCGCTCGTCAGCACGGCGGCGCCGCAGCCGAACAGCACGAGCGTTGCCGTGCCAAGACATTCCGCAACGTATTTTTTCACGCTGTCTTCTCCCTGCCCGGTTGCAGCGCGCATCCCCGCATCGTCGCCCGGGACGTGGCGACGCACCTTAATAGCGGGCCGTTTTTACGCAGCCGTCAAGCTTGTGCGCGTCGCCTGCCGCGGCTGACGAAAGCGATCGGAAATGCTAGGTCTTCGCCGTATGGGGCGGCAATGATGCAAGAGGGAAACGCTAATGTTGAGAGTCCGGCTTAAGGGCACCAGCGCGATCGCCGCGCTGACCATCGCGTCCATGCTCTCCGCGCCCTTCGCGTACGGGCAGCAGCCGCCGGCCCAGCAGCAGACCCAGGCGCCCGGCGCGGGCCTCGCATGGCCGCGCGACTTCGACGTGGGCGACAGCCGGCTCGAACTCTACCAGCCGCAGATCAACAGCTGGGACGGCAACAAGATCGGCGGTCGCGCCGCCGTCGCCATCGGCCCGAAGGATGGCGCGCCGACCTATGGCTTCGCCGATTTCACCGCCATCACCACGGTGGACAAGGCCGAGGGCCTAGTCCATCTGGACAATATCACCGTCACCAAGGTGGAGGTGCCGACCGCCCCCGATAAGGTCGCCTCGATCCAGGAGGCGCTCACCAAGCGCCTGCCGCCGAACGGCATCACCGTGGCGCTGGACCATCTCCAGGCGAGCTATGCGGTCAACCAGAAGATCGCCGCGCTGAAGACCCAGCCGGTGGAGAACACCCCGCCGCGCATCGTCTTCACCGACACGCTCACCGTGCTGGTGCTGATCTCCGGCGATCCCGACCTCAAGCCGGTCGACGGGGCGAAGGGCTTCCAGCGCGTCGTCAACACCCGGCCTTTGATGCTGCGTGACCAGAACGGCGTCTATCATCTCCAGGCTGCCGGCACCTGGTATGAGACCAGCAGCCTCGACAGCACCTGGGTGGTGACGCCCCAGCCCGCGACCGCGCTCCAGAACGCGGCCAAGATCGCCGCCAAGCAGAATGCGCCCGACCCGCTGCTGGCGCAGGACGGCAAGCCGATCACCCCGCCCCCGGCGATCTATGTCTCGGCGACCCCGACCGAGCTGGTTCAGACCAACGGCCAGCCGCAGATGCTCCCGGTCGCCGGCACCGGCCTGCTCTCCATGAGCAATGCCGACCATGCGGTGTTCATGGACCCCACCAACAATGCCTATTACGTGCTGATCTCGGGCCGCTGGTTCCGCGCCACCGACCTGCGCGGGCCGTGGGCCTTCGTCGCCTCCGACGCCTTGCCGGCGGATTTCGCCAAGATCTCGCCGCAGGATCCCAAGGCCAATGTGCTGGTTTCGGTGGCGGGAACGCCGCAGGCCAAGGAAGCGGCCATCGCCGCCACCATCCCCCAGACCGCGACCGTCAAGCGCTCCACGGCCGGCAGCGTCACCTATCAGGGCGCGCCGCAATTCGTGGCGATCACCGGCACCAGCCTGAAATATGCCGTCAACACGCCGCTGCCGGTGATCCAGGTGGATTCCAACCGCTTCTACATGGTCTCGCAGGGCGTGTGGTTCGTCTCCGCCTCGCCGACCGGTCCCTGGCGCGTGGCCGACGCGGTGCCGGACGTGATCTATACGATCCCGGTCTCCTCGCCCGTGCATTATGTGACCTATGTGCGGATCTATTCGGTGCAGCCGGAGACCGTGGTGGTCGGCTACACCCCCGGCTACATGGGCGTGATGGTCGCGCCCGGCGGCACCGTGGTCTATGGCAGCGGCTATTATTGCACCGGCTATGCCGGGGCCACCTGGTGGTATGGCTGCCCGGCAACCTATGGCTATGGCGCCGGCTTCGCGCTCGGTGCCACCGTGGGCTTCGGCTTCGGCTTCGCCGCCGGCTGGGCCTGGGGCGCCGCCGTGAACCCCTATTGGGGTCCCTATTGGGGCGCCGGCCCGTGGGGCGGCCATTGGGGCTATACCAATCTCAACTACGCCAACATGTACGGCCGCTGGGGCGGGGACGCGGTGGTGGCCCATTCCTGGGGCGTGACCGCCAACGGCACCGCCTGGTCCTCGCGCGCCTGGGCGGGCACCACGGCCCGCGGCACCGACTTCGCCGGCCGCTCGGCCGCGGCGTTCAATCCCTATACCGGCAATTACGGCGCCGCCCGCGACAATTCCCGCTACAACCCCTACACGGGCGCGCGCGGCCAATCGAGCGCGTCGGTGACCGGCAATGCCTATACCGGCAACAAGGAAGCGACGCGCGAATCCACCGGCGTCAATCCCACCGCCGGCACCGCCCACGCTTCCACAACCTCGGTCAGCCGCGAGGACGGGCATGTGGACGTGGACAGCAAGGGCGTCGCCACCAACCAGCGCACCGGCAATACGGTGGGCTGGAACAACGGCAACGTCTATGCCGACCATGACGGCAACGTCTACCAGCACTCCGACACCGGCTGGAACAAGGCCACCACCTCCGGCTGGCAGTCGGTGGACCACAACGCCGCCCCCGCCGGTCTCGACCAGGAGCGCCAGGCGCGCCAGTGGGGCAATGAGCGGGTGGATTCCGGCGCGGACCGGTTCGGCGGCGCCGGCTTCGGCGGCGGTGCGCGCTTCGGCGGCGGCGGCTTCCGCCGCTGAGCTTTGCAGGTCAGTTGAGCCTTGCAGCTAAAATGACCGCTTGAGACGATCGCGGGCGCCCTTCGGGGCGCCCGTTTCCTGTCCGGGCGACCGGCAGAGGCCGGCGCCGAGGTCGGAGACTGCCATGACCCTGCGTCCCTATCTGGAGTTCGCCGGCTATAATGCCTGGGCCAATCTGCGCCTCTATGACGCCGCCGCCCGGCTCGACGATGCGGACTTCCGCGCCGGCCGGGGCGCCTTCTTCGGTTCGGTGCACGGCACGCTGAACCATCTGCTGGTGGCGGATCGCATCTGGCTCGATCGCTTCACACAGGCCGACCGGCCGCAGCCGGCGCTGGACACCATCCTCCACGCCGCGCTGGCCGATCTGCGCGCGGCGCGGATCGCCGAGGATGCCCGCATCCACGCCTTCATCGCCGGGCTGGATGAAGCGCAGCTTGCAGCCGCGTTCAGCTATGCGAACAGTTCCGGCCGGCGCTTCACCCAGGTTCTGAGCGACGCGCTGGATCATGTCTTCAACCACCAGACCCACCATCGCGGGCAGGTGCATTGCCTGCTCACCCTGATCGGCGGCCGGGACGCGGCCCCGTCTCTGGACCTGATCGCCTACCAGCGTGAGCGGTTCGCCGGCTGAGCGGAAGCGGCGTTCAGGGGCGGGCGCAACCGGGGCGCGCGCGAACCGGCAGCGGTCGCCCCGCCGTGTCGTCCCACGCCTTTCCGCGCGCGCCGGATTCATCTGCGCCGAACCTTCGCCCGAAATGGCGGTTTCATCGGCCGAGAGGGCGCGGAGACGATCCACGAAACCACTGTTCGTCCGCGCTAAGTCCATGTTTCACGTGAAACATTTGCGCCCGTACCGGCCTTTTCCGGCACTGCGGCAAGCGCTCAGGCCGCCGCCCGGCGCCGCGCGGCGGCAGGCGGGACAAGGGCGCAGAAGATCTCCGGCGGCGAAGCTTCCTCCGGCGTCGCGCACAGCCGCCGGGCGGCGAGCCAGGCGCCGAAGCGCGGATCGGCGGTGAATACCGCGAACGGAATCGCCAGCCAGCAACCGGCGATCAGCGGCGCGGTCCAGAGCAGCAGCACCGGCGCCGTCAGCGCCATGGCGAGCGCCACCACCAGGCCGAACGCGGTGGGCAGCCACAGCGCCCGCGCGGCAACCCGCCAGGACAGGGCATGGGCATCGCGCGCCTGCCCGTTCCACACCCCGTGCACATGGCCGAAGGCGAGCAGCGCCAGGAAGCGGGTGGTGGACAGCGCCATGATGGGTCCGAGCAGGAAGGCGAACACCAGTTCCGCCAGCGCCGAAAGGGAAAAGCGCCCCGCCCCGCCATAGCGCGCCGCGCCGCCCGCCGTGAGCGCCACGTCCAGCAGGCCGGCCAGCTTCGGCGAGAGGGAAAGGAACAGCAGGCCGAGATAGAGCCCCGCCGTTCCGGCCCCCACCGCCGGAGAGGCATCCATCGCCGCGAACGGCAGCAGCAGCAGCGCCAGCGGCACCGCCGGCATGGCGGCGAACATCAAGATCGCCCACAAAAGCTGGAACCGGCTCATGGGCAGCAGGCCGGGCAAGGAGAGCAGGCGGATATATTGCAGATTGCCCAGGCACCAGCGCAGGTCGCGGGCCATGAAATCCAGCAGGGTGGGCGGATTTTCCTCAAAGCTCTCCCCCTCCACCGGCACCACCCGCACCTCATAGCCGGCCCGGCGCATCAGCACCGCCTCCACCTGGTCGTGGGACAGGATCGGACCGCCGAGCGGCGGCTCTCCCGGCAGGAGCGGCAGGTCGCAATGGAGCGTGAAGGGCTGCACGCGGATCAGCGCATTATGCCCCCAGAACGGGCCGCAATCGCCCGCCCACCATGTGGCGCCGAGCGTGTAGCAGCGCATGCCGTGGCGCATGCCGAACTGGAACAGGCGGGCGAACCCGCTGGCGCTGGGCAGGCCCACCACCAGGCTCTGAAGGATGCCGATGCGCGGGTTTGCCTCCATGATCTTCACCAGATCCAGCACCGCCGGGGCGCCCATCAGGCTGTCCGCATCGAGCGGCAGCATGAAATCATAGGCGCCGCCCCAGGTGAGGCAGAAGTCCCGCACATTGCCGGCCTTGAACCCGGTGTTCACCGGGCGGCGGCGATAGAGGATGCGCCCGCCGTCTTGCGCTTGCCAGTCGGCGACCGCCTCTTCCTCCGCCCGCGCCACGTCCGGCCGATTGGTGTCGCTGAGCAGGAAATAATCGAACTGCCCGCCAAAGCCGGTGGCATCGAGCCCGGCCTTCACCGCACGCAAACGTGACAGCGCCCGTTCGGGATCTTCGTTCCGGAGCGTCATAAGAATGGCGGTACGCGTCGAGACCGGGGCATCGCGCATGCGGCCGAGAAACGGCGCCGCCTGCATCACACCGTCACGGCGCGCATGCAGAAGAAAAAGACCGACCGAGGCATTCCAGAAACCAATCGCATTCCAGGGCGTTGCGACCAGCACACAGGCCAGCAGCACCAGATCGACCGCCCTCCAGCCGTTCTGCGCCGCGAGCCGAGTTGCGAACACGGCGACCAAAGCGAGGGTCGCGAGATTGACGGCCAGCATCGCCAAGCGGCGGCGACGCATGGCCCGCAGGCTTGCGGCGGTTGCGGGCAGGAGGTCGGCGAGCAAGGCGGAAGGCTCTGGCCGGACGTTCATGAAGGCTCCGGTGGGTGGGATGGATCAATGCGGGAGATCGGCGGAATTGCGATGAGGAAACAACGTGCTGCGCGCCAAAGCCAGGAACAAGCGCGCGAGCGGACCGGAGATGCCAGGGACGTGAAACCTCTCGATCACACCGAATGTGCGGCCCCGGACCCGGTCCAGGCCGAGGCGCTCTGGTATGTCGCCCCGCGCTGCGCCCGCCTCAAGGGCGAAACGCTGCGCCCGCGCGAACGTGACGAGCTTCTGATCGCAACCTCCTGGAGCGCGGTGAGCCGGGGCACGGAACGGATGATCTATGACGGCCTCACCGATCCGGTGCATCGCGGCTGCATGCGCGCGCCCATGCAGTCCGGCGAGTTCCCTTTCCCGGTCAAATACGGCTATTGCGCGGTCGGCCGCGTCGCCGCAGGCCCGGACCCATTGCTCGGCCGCGACGTATTCGCGCTGCATCCCCACCAGGACCGCTTCCTGATCGCCGCCGACCAGGCGATGCTGGTGCCGCGCGATGTTCCGGCCCGCCGCGCCACCCTCGCCGCCAATATGGAAACCGCGCTGAACGCGCTGTGGGACAGCGGCGCGGGCGCCGGCGACCGCATCGTGGTGGTGGGCGCGGGGCTGGTGGGATTGCTGATCGTCTATCTCGCCGCCCAGCTGCCGGGCGCGGACGTCACCGCCCTCGACCCGTGCGCCCAGCGCCGGCCGATCGTGGAATCGTTCGGGGCGCGGTTTTCCGCCGCCCCGGGCCCGATCGCCGAGGCGGACGTGGTGTTCCATGCCAGCGCCACCTCCGAAGGGCTCTCAGCCGCCATCGGCTGCTGCGGCCATTCGGCCACCCTGGTGGAGGTGAGCTGGTATGGCGACAAGCCGGTGACGGTGGAACTGGGCGGCCCGTTCCATGCGAAGCGGCTGCGCCTGCTCTCCTCGCAGGTCGGCGCCGTGCCGCCAGAGCGCCAGCCGCGCTGGACCTTGAAGCGCCGGCTCGCCAAGGCGCTGGACCTGCTGGCCGACCCCCGGCTCGATGCGCTGATCACCGACGAGGTGGCCTTCGCCGATCTGCCCCATTCCCTCGACCGCATCCTCGGCGCCCGCCCCGATGCGGTGGCGACCGTGGTACGCTATAGCGCCTGAACGGCAAGGATTTGTCCCATGTATGCAGTGGAAGTGCGCGACCACATCATGATCGCCCATAGCTTCAAGGGCGATCTGTTCGGCCCGGCCCAGGCGCTGCACGGCGCCACCTTCGTGGTGGACGTGGCCTTTTTCGCCCGCGAACTGACCGCCGAGGGCGTGGTGGTGGATATCGGCCGCGCCCTCGATGCGCTGAAAGCGGTGCTCGGCCCCCTCACCTATCGCAATCTCGACGACCTGCCGGACTTCGCCGGGCGCAACACCACGACCGAGGTGCTGTGCCGCCATATCTTCGATCGCATGGCGGACGCCGCGCGCACCGGCGCCCTGGGCGCGGGCGGCGATGCGCTCGCCAAGCTGCGGGTAACGCTGCATGAATCCCATGTGGCACGGGCCTGGTACGAGGGCGATATCGCCGCATGATCGCGGCCGCCTTCGCGATCCCCGGCGACCTCGACCTGCCGACCGGCGGCTATGCCTATGACCGCGAAGTGCTGAAGCGCTTTCCACGGGACGGCGTGTCGCTGACGCATCTCGCTTTGCCGGCCGGCTTTCCCGCCCCGACCGACTTGCAGGTGCGGAAAGCGCTCGACGCCCTCGCAGCCACCGCGCCGCAGACCCTGCTGCTGGTGGACGGCCTCGCCCTCGGTGCCCTGCCGGCGGAAGGGCTTGCGGCGCTGAACCGGCGCCTCGTCGCGCTCATCCACCATCCGCTCGCGCTGGAAGAGGGCCTTTCGGCCGGGAACCAGGCCCGCCTGGCGATCAGCGAGCGCGCGGCACTGGCCCAGTGCGTCCATGTCATTGCCACCAGCCCTTCGACCGGCCGCACCCTTTGCCGCGATTTCGGCGTCGATCCCGCGCGCCTCACCATCGCACTTCCGGGCTCCGCGCAGGTCGCGCGGGCCCCGGCGGACGGGAGCCCGGCGCACCTCCTGGCCGTGGGCTCGCTCATCCCGCGCAAGGGCTATGACGTCTTGCTTGAGGCGCTTGGCCGGCTGAAGGGCTTCGCCTGGAGCCTCACCATCATCGGCAGCCTCGAGCTCAATCCCGCGACGGTGGCGCAGGTGCGCGCGCTCATCGCCGCTTATGGCCTGGAGGCGCGCATCACGCTTGCGGGCGCGCTGCCGGCGCAGGATCTGGCGCAGGCGTTCGCCGGCTGCGACCTGTTCGTCCATCCCTCGCTGTTCGAGGGCTATGGCATGGTGCTGGCGGAAGCGATGCGCCATGGCCTGCCCATGATCTGCACCACCGGCGGCGCGGCGAACGAGACCGTGCCGGATCGCGCCGCGCTGAAGGTGCCGCCGGGCGATGTGGAGGCGCTCGCCGGCGCCCTGCGCATCTGCCTGCTCTCGCCGAAAGAGCGGCGGCGCCTCGCCGATGCCGCCTTCGCCGCCGGGCAGATGCTGCCCGGCTGGGACGACACCGCCCATCTCATCGCCGGCGCGCTCACGGGTGCCGCAGCGCTGGAGACCTTGCCATGACAGGATTTTCCGCCCAATGGCTCGCCTTGCGCGAGCCTGCGGACACGGCCGCGCGCCATGCCGCCCTTGCCGCCGACCTCGTATTGCGCCTGGCCCGGCAAGCGGGCGGCGCGGACCGCGAACAGCGCATCGTCGATCTCGGCGCCGGCACCGGCTCCAATCTGCGCGCCACCGCGCCTTTGCTCGGCCCGCGCCAGAGCTGGCGGCTGCTGGATCATGACCCCGCCTTGCTGGAAGAAGCCCGCGCCGCGCTGGCGGCCTGGGGCGGCGAACAGGGCATGGCGGCCCATGCCGCAGGCGCCCGGCTGATTCTGAAAGGGCCGGAGCGGCGCATCGCCATCGCCTTCGCCCAAGCCGACCTTGCCGCCGATCCCGCCATCGGCCTTGATTCCATCGGAGAGGATGCGCCGCACCTCGTGACCGCCTCCGCCTTCTTCGACCTCGTCTCCGCCGACTGGATCGCCCGGTTCGCGGCGCAGATCGCGCAGCGCGGCGCGCTGTTCTACACGGTGCTGACCTGCGACGGCCGCGATGCCTGGCATCCCGGCCATGCCGCCGATGGCGAAATCGCCCGCGCGTTCCAGGCCCATCAGGCGCGCGACAAGGGCTTCGGCCCGGCCGCGGGTCCGCAGGCCAGCACCTTGCTCGCCGAAGCCTTTCAGCGACAGGGCTACTGCACGCGGGAGGAGAGTAGCCCCTGGCGGCTCGGCCCGGATCAGGCCCCCCTGATCGCGGCTTTGGCGGAGGGCACGGCCGGCGCGGCGGCGCAGACCGGCTTGCTGGCGGAAGAGACCGTCTCCGCCTGGCTGAACGCGCGCCGGCATGCGACGTGTGACATCGGCCACGCCGATCTGCTCGCCTGGCCGCACCCGGCGCGCCCGCTCAGCTCCGGCTGAGCTGCGGCAACATGCGCGACAGCACCCCGTCGCGCCGGATGATGCCGTGGTAAAGGCCGGCGAGAATATGAAGCGCCACCAGGGCCGCCGTGAGATAGCCGAGATATTGGTGGGCGCCGTTCAAGACGTCGGACAGGGCGTCATTCTTCGGCGCGATGGCCGGCAGCGTGAACAGGCCGAACACGCGCACCGCCGCACCATAGGCGGACGAGCCCGCCCAGCCGAGCAGCGGCATCACGAAGATCAGCACATACAGCAGGTGATGCACGCCGTTGGAGGCCGCCCATTGCCAATCCGGCAGGCCGGGCGGGCGCGGCGGCTTGCCCTTCACCACCCGCACGGCCACCCGCAGCACGGCAAGGCACAGGATGGTGAAGCCGATGGAGCGGTGCAGGTCGAACAGCTGGTTCTGTGCCGGCCCGTCCGGCAGGCGCAACATGATGAAGCCGAACGGAATCACCAGCAGCACCGCCGCCGCCGTGATCCAGTGAATCCACCTAGCCGGCGGAGAATAAGGAATGACCTGCGGCTCGCTCATGGTCGCGCGTCCCGTCCTCATGGGGGGAGCGGCCGTCCCCCGTGCCGGTGTCCGCACTTCGAGCGCCCCCGGCCGCGGGCAGGCGCAGATCGCACGCAAACAGCACGTCGCCGTCTGGAAAAACCTCGACCCGGCTCGCCGGCCGCAGCGCATCCTTCAACGCGGCGATGGGTGCAAGCTCGAGTCCGGCACGGCCAGAACCGAGAATGACCGCAGACACCAGCACATGGAAGCCATCCATGCAGCCGGCATCGAGAAATGACGACAATGTGCGTGTCCCACCCTCCACCAGGATGCGGAACAGGCCCTGCTCCCGCAGCGCCTCCAGGATCGCCTGCGGCGTCATGCGCCCCGCAGCATCGGCGGCCACCGACACCACCTCGACGCCGGAAGGAAGCGCGCCCACGACGTCCGGCCGCCGCACCACCAGGCGGCGGGCCCCGTCCGCGCCCAGGCAGCGGGCGGCGGGATCGAGCCGGCCGGACGGATCGATGACGACACGGGCGGGATTCTTGCCCGGCACGCGGCGCACGTTCAGCAGCGGGTCGTCGGCGACAATCGTGCCCACTCCCACCAGCACCGCGTCGGCGCTCGCGCGCAGCCGGTGCAGATGGTCCAGCGCGTACCCGCCGCTGATGTATTTGGATTCGCCTGAAACCGTGGCGATACGCCCGTCCAGCGATTGGCCGAGCTGGCCGATCACGAGGGAGCGATCCCCGCATTGGGCACTCGCGCTCAAGCTCAGGAATGGGTCATAGTTCTGCATCGCCCTCGACTTAGCATAAACGGGCGCCGCCGGATGCAGGGGCCGGCGGATCGGCACCATGTGAGCGTGTCGGGTTAGGGCAGGGAACGCAACGGCAGTGGCACCGTTTGGTGATGGCGGCCGCGCGCATGCACCCGCCGGGATTCGGCGAGGAGCGCGGGGCGGAAAGTAGCACGGGGCTTGCAGAAACGCGGCCGTGGCACATGTTAGTGGGTGAAGAGGCTGTAATGTCCCCAAGTGTGAATATTCTCGGTCGCGCGGATCCACGTATCACCGCTGTGGAGCGCGCGATTTCCGAACTGCGGTCCGGCCGGCCGGTCCTGTTGTCGCAGGGCGAGGATCGCGCGCTTGTGATCGGCGCCGAAGCCTTCGACGCGGCTCTGGCGAGCGCCTTCGCCGAACGGGTCCTGGGCCTCGGGCGGCTGGCGCTGCCGGGTCCGCGCCTGTCCCGCCTCGGCTGTCCGCGCGACGAGGACGGCTCGATCGCCTTGCCCCAGATGGACCCGGAACGGGTCGCGACGCTCACCCTGAAGGTGGATGCGCGGGTCGACGCGCCGGTCGCTCCCGCGACCGCGCTCGATCTCGCCGCGCTCGACCTGCTGGGCCTCGCTCTGGTGCTGCCCGCGGCGGTGCTCGCGCCCAGTGACGGCGCCGGGCTCGAACAGGTGCTGCGGGTGGATGGCGCCGATATCGCCGCCTTCCGCGCCGACCAGGCCGCGCGCCTCACCATCGTCGGCCGCGCGCCGGTGCCGCTGGAAGGCGCGCCGGAAACCGAATTCGTGGTGTTTCGCGGCGGCGAGGGCCTCCGCGATCAGGTGGCGATCATCGTCGGCAAGCCGGATCTCTCCCAGGCGGTGCCGGTGCGGCTGCATTCGGCCTGCCTCACGGGCGATCTGTTCGGCAGCCTGAAATGCGATTGCGGCGACCAATTGCGCGATACGGTCCAGCGCATGGCGCGCGGCGCCGGCGGCGTGCTGCTGTATCTCGACCAGGAAGGGCGCGGCAACGGCATCGCCAACAAGATGCGCGCCTACAAGCTCCAGTCCGAAGGCTATGACACCTATGACGCCGATGCGGTGCTCGGCTTCGGGCTCGATCAGCGGCGCTTCGACTTTGCCGCCGAAATGCTGCGCCAGCTTGGGGTAGCGGCGGTGCAGCTCATCACCAACAATCCGCAGAAGATCGCCGCCCTGAAGGCCGCCGGGCTGGACGTGGTGGCGGAACAGCGGGTGCTCGGGCGCCAGACGCTGGAGAATGTGCGCTATCTCGCCTCCAAGCGCGACCGCGCCGGCCATTATATTGATTTCGAAGTGCTCGCCGCCCGCGCGCCGGATTGAGCGGCGGCGCGGGGCCGCCCTGCGTCAGGTCAAATCAAAACGATTGAAATCTCTCCCCGCTTCGGCTTTCCATGGCGGGCCACTCTTTGCGCGGCATAAGGTCCGCGCCGCCGTGCCGTGGGTCAGACCCCGGGCGGCGGGAAGAGAATCGAGAATATTCGGGAGAGAGACTTCATGATCGCCACCAAGATCGCCCTCGTCACCGGCGCCGGCTCCGGCGTCGGCCGCGCCGTCGCGCAAGCCCTTGCGGGCGCCGGCTATAGCGTGGCCCTCGCCGGCCGCCGCCGCGAGGCGCTGGAGGCTACCGCCTCTTCGCTCGGCGACGCGCCCGCCTTGGTGGTGCCGACGGATGTGACCGATCCCGCTTCCGTCGCCGCCTTGTTCGCGGCGGTGAAGGAGGCCTATGGCCGGCTCGACCTGCTGTTCAACAATGCCGGCACCGGCGCCCCCGGCGTGCCGATGGAGGATCTCACCTACGAGCAATGGCGCGCGGTGGTGGACACCAACCTCACCGGCCCGTTCCTGTGCACCCAGGAGGCGATCCGCATCATGAAGGCGCAGACTCCCATGGGCGGGCGCATCATCAACAACGGCTCGATATCCGCCCATACCCCCCGGCCCAATTCGGCGCCCTACACCTCCACCAAGCACGCGATTGCCGGCCTCACGAAATCCACCTCCCTGGATTGCCGCGCCTATGACATCGCCTGCGGCCAGATCGACATCGGCAACGCCGATACGGAAATGGCCCAGCGCATCAAGAATGGCATCATCCAGGCGGACGGCTCCATGAAGCCGGAGCCGGTGATCGATGCCAAGCACGTGGCCGATGCGGTGCTCTACATGGCGAGCCTGCCGCTGAGCGCGAACGTGCAGACCATCACCGTGATGGCCACCAAGATGCCGTTCGTCGGGCGCGGCTGAGCCAGAACGCGTTTACGACCTTCCGAGCCGCCCCTTCCCTCACCCGGGGAGGGGCGCGCCCCGACCCCACCTCAGGGCGAACCGCATTGAGGCTCATTTGGATGTGTCGCGACCGGAGAACGCCTCGGCGAATTCCGGAGAGGCGATGCGCTCCAGCGATGCGCGCAATGCCGCCGCCTCGGCGGGTCCGAACACCGCCTCGAATCGCGCCTGCGCCTGCGCCCACAGCGCCATGGAGGCATCGAGCTTCGCCTTGCCGAGCGGCGTCAGCACCACCCGGCGGCTGCGCTTGTCCTGCTCATCCGGCACCAGCGCCACGAGGCCGTCGCGCTCCAGCGGCTTGAGATTATGCCCGAGAGCCGAGCGGTCGAGCACCAGGGCGGCGGACAGCTCGCCCATGGTCGGCGTTCCTGCCCGCGCGATATGGATCAGCAGCGAGCGCTGGGTGCCCTTCAGACCGCACGGCGCCAGGACGGAATCATACAGCTGCGACACGCGCCGCGTGGCCTTGCGCAAAGCCGTGCCGTTGCACCGCCCGGCGTTGGGATAAGCGCCGGCGCGCGCGGCATCCGGCTCGCATCCCAGCCCGGCCGACGAGTTCTTGCGCCCTACCATGTCCCTGCTCCTCACGCGGCCGTCAATTGACGAATACTCGCATATGCCACTATTTTCAAATTTACGGGCATATGCCCATAAATCGCGGCGACGCGCGATCTCCGTCACCGGCGCATTGGAACCCGACATGCTCGACACCTTGTCCAAGCCGAACCGCGCCGCGCCCCCCGCGCCGACCCCGATCGCCGGGGCGGCGGCGATGTCGTCCCGCACCCGCGCCCTGCTGGAAGCCCCGGTGGCGCCGCTGCTCGCGCGCCTGGCCTGGCCGAACATCCTGGTGATGCTCGCCCAATCGAGCACCGGCCTGATCGAAATGGCGTTCATCGCCCGGCTTGGCGTCGACGCGCTCACCGGCATGGCGCTGGTGCTGCCGGTGCTGATCTTGATGCAAAACATGTCCCAGGGCGCCATGGGGGGCGGCATCTCCTCCGCCATCGCCCGCGCCCTCGGCGGCCAGCGGCGGGCCGAGGCGGACAGCCTCGTGTTGCATGCGCTGGTCATCAATGCCGGCTTCGGCCTCACCTTCTCCGCCCTGATCCTGCTGTTCGGCCGGCCTCTGTTCGCAGTGCTCGGCGGCAGCGGCGCGTCGCTCGAGGCCGCGCTCACCTATTCGCGCATCCTGTTCGCGGGCATGGTGCTGCTGTGGATGTTCAATGGGCTGGCCAGCATCATCCGCGGCACCGGCAACATGGTGGTGCCCGGCATCGTGATCTGCGGCGGCGCGGTGCTGCTGGCGCCGCTCTCCTATGTGCTGATCCTTGGATTCGGGCCGATTCCCTCCTTCGGCATCGCCGGCGGGGCGATCGCCATGGTGCTGTATTATGCCATCGGCACCGCCATCCTGGGCTGGTACGTCGCCAGCGGCCGCAATGTCGCGCGCTTCGCCTGGACCCGCCTGCACCTGCCCTATGCCTGGAACATCCTGAAGGTGGGCGCGGTCGCGGCGGTGAACACCATCCAGATCAATGTGACGATCGCGGCCACCATGGCGCTGGTCGCCGCCCATGCGGGCCCTGGCGCGGTGGCCGGCTTCGGCACCGGCACCCGGCTCGAATATCTGCTGCCGCCGCTTGCATTCGGGCTTGGCGCGCCGCTGGTGGCGCTGGTGGGCACCAATATCGGCGCCGGCCAGAACAGGCGCGCGCTGCGGATCGCGCTGATCGGCGGCGCCTTTGCCTTTGCGCTCACGGAAACGGTTGGCATCGCCGCCGCGATCTGGCCCGCCGCATGGCTGGGCCTGTTTGACGCGACGCCCGAGATGCTGGCGGTGGGCACCCTCTATCTGCGCACGGTCGGGCCGTTCTTCGGCTTCTTCGGGCTCGGCATGACGCTCTATTTCGCATCCCAGGGCGCGGGCCGCCTCGGCTGGCCCCTCGTCGCCGGCCTGCTGCGGATGGCCATTGCCGTGGGCGGCGGCGCGCTCGTGCTTTCGGCCACGGGTTCGATGCATTGGCTGTTCGCCGTCTATGCCTGCGGACTGTTGGCCTATGGGGCCGTGGTGGGCCTGTCGGTCGCCTCGGGTTCCTGGTTTCGCTAAAGGCGTTATTTTTACGGTTTCACCCTGATCGCGCCCTTCGGAGCGATTCATCGGAGCACATGATGCGCATTCTCGTGGTTGGAGCCGGCGCAACCGGCGGCTATTTCGGCGGTCGCCTCGCCCAGGCGGGGCGCGACGTGACCTTTCTCGTGCGCGCCAAGCGCGCCGAGCGCCTGCGCGCGCGCGGCCTCCAGATCGTCAGCCCCACCGGCGATGCGACGCTTCACCCCTCCATCGTCACGGCGGACGAGATCGCGCAGCCCTACGACCTCGTACTGCTGTCGGTGAAGGCGTTCGCCCTGGATGCCGCGCTCGCCGACGTCGCTCCGGCGATAGGCCCCGACACCATGATCCTGCCGGTGCTCAACGGCATGCGGCACATGGATCTGCTGGCCGCGCGCTTCGGGGCGGGGCGACTGCTTGGCGGCGTCTGCAAGATCATGGGCCGCATCGACGAAGAGGGGCGCATCGTGCAGATGAGCCCGCTGCATCAACTGACCTATGGCGAAACCGACGGCACCCGCTCGGCGCGCATCCTTGCCCTCGACGGCATCATGCAAGGGGTGGGATTCGACGCCCGCCTCTCGGACGCCATCCTGCTCGACATGTGGGAGAAATGGGTGTTCCTCGCGAGCCTCGGCGCCATCACCTGCCTGATGCGCGGCAGCATTGGCGAAGTGGCGGCGGCGGGCGGCACAGCGGTCGCGCTCGCCATCGTGGCCGAATGCGCCGCGATCGCCCACGCGGCGGGATACGCCCCGCGCCCCGCCTTTCTCACCGAGACCCGGGCGCAACTGACGGCGGACGGTTCGCCCATGACCTCGTCCTTGTATCGCGATCTGACCCAGGGTCATGCGGTGGAGGCCGACCAGATCATCGGCGATCTCATCGCCCGTGCCCGCGCCAGCGCAACGCCGGTGCCGCTGTTGGAGGCCGTCGGCGTCGCGCTGAAGCTGTACGAGAACCGGCGCGCCCAAGGCTGAGCGGGCTGACGAGAGCATTTTCGAGCGAAGTGGACACCGGTTCGCGTGAAGAAAATGCGACAACGCAATGCTCTAGCGATGGCACACCCGCCTTGGTACTCCCGTCCCGCTTGACGGTCCGATCGCCCTGCGTCTACCGTTACGACGACGGTTCCCCTTGGGGATCAAAAGGGAACGCGGTGAGTCGGCACCTGGCAGCGGGGGTTGGCGAAGCCGCGGCTGCCCCCGCAACTGTAAGCGGCGAGTCCATCGTCATCAGCCACTGGGCCTTGCGCCTGGGAAGGCGACGATACCGACGCTGACCCGCGAGCCAGGAGACCTGCCGTCAGCCGTGGTCACGCGCGTGCACATTGGGCGGGGTGTCCTGATGGTGGTTGATCCAGGCGGCTCCCGGGCCGTGGGGAGGCCTCGTTCGCGGTGACGGACCACTCGTCCCGCTGAGGCATTTATGCTTTCCGTTCCCGCTTTTCCCTCTCGCGGCGCCGTGCGCGCCGCCCGCCGTCCCATGCTCGCCGCCCTGATTCTCTCCTCCGCCTCCGGCATCGCCTACGCCCAGTCGGCGTCCCCTGCCGATGGCGCATCGCAATCCATCGACCTGCCCGAGGTGGTGGTGAGCGCCACCGGCATACCGACGCCTGCGAACCAGGTGGCCTCCTCCGTCAGCGTCGTCACCGCCGAGGATATCGACCGCCAGCAATTGCGCACCGTTCCCCAAGTGCTTCAGTCGCTTCCGGGGCTCAACGTGGTGCAGACCGGCGGGCCCGGCGGGCAGACATCGGTGTTCATCCGCGGCACCAATTCCAACCATGTGAAGGTGCTGGTGGACGGCATCGATGCGGGCAATCCCTCGACCCCCAACGGCGCCTTCGATTTCGGCCAATTGCTCGCCACCGACCTTGCGCGCATCGAGGTACTGCGCGGTCCCCAGAGCGGCCTCTACGGCTCGGATGCGATCGGCGGCGTGATCTCCATCACCACCAAGAAAGGCGAGGGGCCGGCGAAGGTGTTCGGCTTCGTGGAAGGCGGCGCGCTCGGCACCTTCAACCAGGCGGCGGCGCTGAGCGGCTCGACGGAGAAGGTGGGCTATTCTTTCAACGTGACCCATTTTTCCTCGACCGAAATCCCGGTGACACCGCCCGGCATCGTGCCGCCGGGCTATCCGATCAATGCGAACGCCTATGACAACTGGACCTATTCGACCCGCCTCGATTTCCAGATGAGCGACGCGTTCGCGGTCAATTTCATCGCCCGCTACATCGACAGCCGGCTCGCCTACAGCCCGGATGTCTATCCGCCCCCGCTCTATGAGGGCCTTCCCGCCGCCGAACGCTCCACCAGCCTTGCGAGCATGTTCTTCACCAAGGGCGAGGGCGTGTGGACCGCGCTCGACGGCGCGCTGAACACCACGTTCGGGGTCAGCGCCATGACCTCGTCCAACCCCACCACCGGGCCGAACACCGCGGTGAACGGCCAGTATGACGGCGACCGGCAGACCTATTATCTGCGCTCGAACCTCGCCTTCGCGCCGGGGCAGAACCTGCTGGTGGGCGTGGAGCGGCGCAATGAGTCGATGACCTCGTCCACCCAATATACCGACCTTTCCGCAAGCACCGGCGACACCGGCGCCTATGCGGAACTCCAGGGCAAGCTGGGGGATCGCTTCTTCGGCGCCGCCAACATCCGCTTCGACAGCGACGACACGTTCGGCGATCATTCCACCTATCGCCTCGCGCCCGGCTTCCTCATTCCCGAGACGGGAACCACGCTGAAAGGCAGCTACGGCACCGGCTTCAAGGCGCCCTCGCTGTATCAGCTCTATGCCCCCTATTACGGCAATGCGGCGCTGAAGCCGGAAGAGAGCACGGGCTATGACATCGGCTTCGAGCAAGAGGCGTTCGGCGGGCGGGTGACGTTCGGCGCCACCTATTTCCACAACGACATCACCAATCTCATCAGCTACGACCCGGTGACCTACCAGAACGTCAACATCTCCAGCGCCACGACCCAGGGCGCGGAAACCTTCGTCGCCTTCGCGGTGACCGACCGGCTGAAGCTGCGGGTGGACTACACCTACACCGAGGCGGTGGGCTACATGCCGCCCGACACCTCCTTCGGCGCCGCCTGCGCGCCGCTGACCGACACCTCCTGCACACCGTTGCGGCGGCCGAACAACAAGGTCAGCGTCACCGCGGACTGGAACCCCACGGACCAGCTCAATCTCTCCGCCGCGCTGATCTATGCCTCCGCCTGGTGGGATATCGTGCGCTTCACCAGCGATTATATCGACCAGCCGGGCTACACCGTGGTGAACGTCGCGGCCAATTACGCCCTGACAAAGCAGGCCACCCTGTTCGGGCGCATCGACAATCTGTTCGACCAGACCTACCAGAACCCGAACGGCTTCCTTGCCCCCGGCTTCGGGGCCTATGGCGGCCTCAAATTCACCTATTGAGGCGGACGGAATGAAACGCGCTGCGGGCCTGCTCGCTTTTCTGCTGCTCTGCGCTCCCGCCTCCGCGGGGGCGCAGAAGCCCGTCCGAATCGCATCGCTCAATCTGTGCGCCGACGAACTGGTGCTGCGCCTCGCCGATCCGGACAAGGTCGCCTCGGTGACCTATCTGGCGCGCGACCCGCGCAGCTCCAATGTCCCCGATCTCGCAAAACGAGTCCCGGTGAACCGGGGCCTCGCCGAAGAAATCGTGCCGCTCGCGCCCGATCTCGTCATCGTCGGCGCCTTCACCACCCGCACCACCACCGCCATGCTGAAGCATCTCGGCGTCCCGATCTTGGAACTGGGCGTGCCGGCCAGCCTGGAAGAGGCCTATGCCCAGATCCGCACCGTCGCGGGCCGCATCGGCGAACCGGCGCGGGGAGAGGCGATGATCGCCGCCATGCAAAAGGACTTCGCCCGCCTGCCGCCGGTGCCCGCGCATCGCGCCTCCGCCATCGTGCTGCGGCCGAACGGCTTCACCGCCGGGCGCGGCTCCATCGTCGACGAGATCCTCGGGCGCGCTGGCTACGAGAATCTCGCCGCGCGGCTTTCCACCGATCGCCTCGGCCAGCTCAATCTGGAGGAAATCGTCGAGGCCCAGCCGGACCTGCTGGTGATCAACGGCGGCGCGGATGCCCCGCCCTCGCTGGCCGACGACCTCCTGCACCATCCCGCCCTCGCGCCCTTCGCGGCGCAGGGCCGCACGCTGCCCCTGCCCACCCGCCTGTGGACCTGCACGGGTCCCGAACTCGTGGAGGCCGCCAAACGCCTGGCGGCCAATCGCCTGGCGGGCACCCGCATCGGCATGGCGCGATGACGGCGCGCGCGCATCCCGGCCACGCTGCGCTTGTGGCCGCCCTCGCCGTCCTGGTCCTGGCGCTGTTCGCGGGCTCGGCGGCGATCGGCTATTCGACCCTCGACATCTCCGCCGCCCTCGCCGATCTCATCGCCGGACGTGCGAGCCTGCCGGCGCTCGTGCTGTCGGAACTGCGCCTGCCGCGCGCCATCCTCGGTGCCACGGTGGGTTTCAGCCTCGGCATCACCGGCGCCGCGCTCCAGGGGCTCATGCGCAATCCCTTGGCCGACCCCGGCGTGGTCGGCGTATCGGGCGCGGCGGCGCTGGGCGCCGTGGTGGCGTTTTATTTCGGCCTGTCGGCCAGCTTCGCCCTTGCGCTTCCGCTCGGCGGCCTCATCGGCGCGGGCATCGCCACCGCATTCCTCCTGATGCTGGCGCGCCGGGGCGTGGCCACGGCGACCCTGATCCTCGCCGGCGTCGCGCTCAACAGCCTGACCGGGGCGCTCACCGCGCTCGCCCTCAATCTCGCGCCCAGCCCCTATGCGGCGCTGGAAGTGGTGTTCTGGCTCATGGGCTCCTTGTCGGACCGCAGCCTGGTGCATGTGGCGCTGGCGCTGCCCTTCATGATCGTGGGGTGGGGGCTCGTGCTCGCCACCGGCCCCGCCTTGGATGCGCTGACGCTGGGCGAGGACACGGCGACCAGCCTCGGCTTCTCCCTGTCGCGCACGCGGCTGCTGGTGGTGGGGGGCGCCGCGGCGGCGGTGGGCGCGAGCGTCGCTGTGGCGGGCGCGATCGGCTTCGTCGGGCTGGTGGTGCCCCATCTGATGCGGCCGCTGGCGGGAAACCGGCCGGGCCGCCTGCTTCTTCTGAGCGGCCTTGCCGGCGCGGCGCTGACCCTTGGCGCCGATATCGCCGTCCGGCTCATCCCGACCCGGCCCGAGCTGAAGCTCGGCGTGGTCACGGCGATCATCGGCGCGCCCTTCTTTCTGGCCATGCTCCGGCGCCTGAAAGTGGAGGGCGAATGATCCTCGACGTGCTTCAGGTCAGCGTCGCGCGCGGCAAGGCCCGCGTGGTGCGCGATCTCTCCGTGCAGGCGCAGCCGGGTGAGCTACTGGGGCTCATCGGCCCGAACGGCGCGGGGAAAACCTCGCTGCTGCGCGCGCTCTGCGGGCTCGAACCCCTCGCCAGCGGCCGCGTGACCTATGGCGGACGCACCCTGGCCGAGATCGGCCGGCGCGCCGGCGGCCGCACCCTCGCCTATCTCGCGCAGGGCGGGCGAATCCACTGGCCAGCGCGGGTCGACCAGGTGGTGGCGCTCGGGCGCCTGCCGCATGGCGCGGCGCAGGTGGATGCCGCGGTGTTCCGCGCCATGGCGGCGGCGGACGTGATGCATCTGCGGGACCGGGCGGCCGGCGCCCTCTCCGGCGGCGAGCGCGCCCGCGTACTGCTGGCGCGCGCGCTGGCGGTCGAAGCGCCGGTGCTGCTGGCGGACGAGCCGGTCGCCGCGCTGGATCCCTATCACCAACTTCAGGCGATGGAGCTGCTGCGCGACCTTGCCCGCGCCGGCACCAATGTGGTCATGGTGCTGCACGACCTCACGCTCGCCGCCCGCTTCTGCGATCGTCTGGCGCTGATGACCGACGGCACCCTCTTGGCCGCCGGGCCGCCCGCAGAGGTGCTCACGCCCGAGCGGGTGGCAAAGGCCTATGGCGTCACGGTGGAAACCGGCGTGCGCGAGGGCGAGCGGTTCGTCCTGCCGTGGCGGCGCTGCGATGCGACACCGCCCGTTCCGCAAGAGCTCCCCCGCAGCTGACCGGCACCGCCCCGCGAGCGCAACCCACGCGCGAAGGTGGTGCCCCGCCGCGCCGATCCGCGCCTGGACCCGATCAGGCGAGCTCTTCGCCGACCAGATCCAGCACATGGGAGAATGCGCTTATGGTGGCCGCTTCTGCGCGGCGGTCCTCCTCGGGGGTCAGCGCGATGGCGTCGAGCGCTTCGGTGAAGCGGCGCCAGTTCAGGCCCCGCCCCTCGGGGTGGGCGGCGAGATGGCGGGCGCCGAAGCGCTCGGAGAGATCAAGCTTGATCGCCGCCTTCAGCAGGAACGCCGCCCCCATGTTGGAGCCCTCCACCACATAGAGCCAGCCGAGCGCTTCCGGCAGCGCGGCCGCCGGCTCGGCGGCCTCAAGGTGGGCGACCTCAGGGCGGGCAAGGCCGAGATCCAGAAGGTCGCTCTCCACGCGCGACAGCCGCTCGCGGCTTGCCAGGTCCGGCAGCAGCGCCTGGAACGCCGGCGCCCCATAGAGCGGCGCCACCCGCCGGTGCAGGCGATATTGGAACCGCAGGAAGCGGGCATAATTCTGCCGGCTGGCAAAGGGCGCCGCCTGCATCACTGCGTCGTCCACGCGCTGGTGGAAGGCACTGGAGGTCGCGCGAAATCGCAAGATCCGGCTGGGCGCCAACACATCCCCATCAACGCTCATCGTCCACACTCCATGACCTTGCGCCGGTTCAAGACGCACGCGGCCGCCCGCGCGCGCGATCGGGAAAAGGCGTTCATTTCACGATCCTCGCCGGTGTATTCGCCGCAACGGCGCCCCCGCCGAAGCGGATCGTTAGGCCCCCCTTCACCGTGAGCCCGGCGCTCGGAAGGAAGCTTTCGAACTGGGTATATTGCTCGTTCAGCAGGTTCTCGACGGAGAGCTGCATCAGCACGTTTTCCGAGGGCTGATACCCCAGATAAGCGCTCACCAGATTGAAGCTGGGCGAAGGGTCGTAGACCGAGTTGGTCGGCAGGTCCTCGGCCGTCTTGGCGGCGACCGCTGTCCAGCGCAGGGCGAGGCTGAGCTTGCGCTCCATGAACCGCAGGCCGACGGTGGACGTGATCTGGTCCGGCGGCACCGAGGCCAGCGGCTGGCCGGCGGTGGGGCCGGCGGTGGCCTTGCCGCTGCTGGTCTGGCCGGACAGGCCCGCGAACCAGCCGCCCGCATCATAATTGCCCTCGAACTCGAAGCCTTCCAGCTGCGCCTCGGCGACATTTTGATATTGCGCGAGCGAATAGGGATTCTGTGCGCTCGCCGGGCAGCGAATGAAGGAGGGCAAATTCACGAGGCACTTGGGCGGGCCATAGGTCACGAGGTCGATATAGTTCTCGACATCGTTGCGATAGATATTTGCCTTGATCCGAAGCTTGTCGCCCTTGGTGAACAGGTCATCATACTTGATATTGACGCCGAGTTCCTTGTTCTTGCCGACTTCCGCCTGGAGGTTCGGATTCGGCACGAAGCTGAACGGCGCGGCGCCACCGGGGAATACGGCGGGATGCGGGCCGGCGACCAGCGCTTCGGTGACGCTCGGGGCGCGATAGCCCTCGGCATAGGTGCCATAAAAGGTGAACCAGGACCAAGGCGTAAGGCCGATGGTCAGCTTCGGCGAGAGATGATCGCCGCTGTTGGTGGTGCCGTCGCCGCTCAGCTCGTAGCTGTCATAGCGCAGGCCGGCGATCGCCTGCAGCCAGGTGGAATAGTTCGCCTGCCATTGCACGAACCCGCCACCGACCCCGCGCTCGCCCGAGGGGTTGTAGCCGTCGCCGAAGCCGTAATTGTCGATGTTGCTGACATCGTCGTGGAAGTAATCGCCGCCGATGGTGACGGCATTGCGCACCACACCCAAATCGAAGCGGGACGTATTGTTGACGTCGAAGCCCACCGTATCGATGGTGAAGCTGCGCGGATTGCCCACGGCGCCGGTGATGAGATTGGTACTGCCGGCAACCTTGGTCTGGTCGAGGGCGACCTGGTTCCAATAGACGCTGCTGCGCCAGTCGAACAGATTGTCGTCGGGGTTCGAATATTTCCAACTGCCGGTCACCGTGCGGTTCGTCACGTCGGTGGCGTATTGCGTCGAAGTGGGCGTAACGACGCCGTCGCTGGTGGTGTAGCTGCTGTCGTAATTGAGAGCGGTCACCTTCACTTCATGGAAATCGGCGGGGCGCACCGTGACCTTCGCGATTCCGGTCCAGGTGTCATAGCCGGAATTCTGCACCACATCGCCATTGCCGTCCTTGTAGTCGGACTGGCTGCGATAGGTGCCGCCGGCGAATATATCGACATTCTGTCCAATGTGCGTGGCCGCGAACAAGGAGCCGAACCCCATGGGGCCGTTGGAGCCGAATTCGGAATTGGCCTCCACGCCCCAGGTGTTGCCGGGCAGGATGATGTCGTTGGCATCCTTGGTGCGCAGTGTCACCACGCCGCCGATGGCGCCCGAGCCGAAGATGTTGGAGACCGGACCGCGCACCACGTCCACGCCGGCGACAAGACCCGGCTCCAGGAAGAAGCTGCCCGCCTGATTGGCATGGCCGAGCTGGGTGAAATCCTGCCGCGCCCCGTCCACGATCACGGCGACGCGGCCGAAATCCTGCAAGCCACGGATATTGATGGAGGTGCCGGAGGAATTGGCGTTCTGGAGCGCTGTCGTGCCGGGCATGCCGGTGAACAGGTCCGACATCCGGCTGGCCATGAGCGGCTCAAGCTGGTCTTCGCGCAGCACGCTGACACCGGCGAGCGTGTCGATGGCCAGCTGCTCGGTCTTGGTCGCAACCACCGTGATGGTGTCGAGCGCCAGGGCATCGTCCGGACCGGGCTGCACGATCTGCACGGGCACGCCCTGGGCAGCGGCCTGGGGAACGGCTTGCGCCAGGGCACCGCTCGGCCAGCCAAGGCCGGCGCAGGCGGACATCGCCGCGACCGCGGCACTGGACAACCAGGCGCGACGCAAAACGGCGCACTTCCGCTGTCCCGCAAGGGTGCGAGTCATTTCGAGGCTCCTGAAAAAGTGGCTGCTGGCTACCACCCAAGCGGGCTTTGCGGGCTCTGGCGCGCAATCGGGCGCTTTCCTCCCGCCTAAGGACTCACCTCCATATGGTCAAGTGGATTAGCTCTAATATTGCAATGTATATAAACATGGAGCATGAGGTTATCTGAACCTATATGCGTTTAAATCATCTTTATTTTGAATAATTCAAAATCTAATTCAGCCGAACACATCTCCATCGAAGGCACGATTGCGATGAATCGAATCAATTCACGGACCGGAGTGCGAATGCGAGAAGTGAGAATTGTATTTATACTAGCTCTAATTCTAGTTTTATCGCCAATCGGGCGAGGTGCTACCGGTGCCGAAGCACGATCGCCGGAGGCGGCGCAGGCGCGGCGCATCGTGTCCATCGGCGGGGCCGTCACCGAAATCCTGTTCGCCCTCGGGCTCGGCGACCGGGTGATCGCCGTCGACCAGACCAGCACCTATCCCGCCGCCGCCCGCGCCCGGCCCAATGTCGGCTATGCGCGCACCCTCACCCCGGAAGGCGTGCTTTCCGTCGGTCCGGACCTGATCCTCGCCATCGAAGGGTCGGGCCCGCCCGAGGCCCTCGCGGTGCTGAAGAGCGCCGCGGTGCCGGTGGTGATGATCCCGGACGGGCATGATGCGGCGGGCGTGATTCGCAAGGTGGAGGCGGTCGCCGCGGCGGCGGGGGCGGACGAGGCCGGCGCCCGGCTCGCCAGCGCGCTCAAGGCCGATTTCGCGCAGGTCGCGGACGAGGTGGCCAGCCTGCACAGCCGGCCGCGCGCCGCGTTCGTGCTCTCCGCCTCCGGCGGCACCGCCGTGGTGGGCGGGGCCGATACCAGCGCGGACGCCATGCTTCGTCTTGCCGGCGCGCAGAACGCCCTGTCCGCCATCAAGGGCTACAAGCCGGCGGTGGACGAGGCCGCCTTCGCTGCCGACCCGGAGGCCGTGGTCGTGATGAGCGGCGCAGGCCAGGCGCTCACCGCGCCCATGATCTTCGCCCTCCCCGCCTTCAAAGGCACCCACGCGGCGCGGGAAAACCGCTTCATCGCCCTACCCGGCTCCTATCTGCTGGGCTTCGGCCCGCGCACACCGCAGGCGATACGCGATCTTGCCCTCGCATTGCGGCCCGGCTCAACGCTCGCCCCCCTCCCGCCGCGCCCCTGGGCGGACGAGGCGATGCCATGAGCGTGCAATTGCGCCGCGCCCGGGCGTCCGGTTCCGGTCTCTGGCCTGCGGGCGCGGGCCTTGCCGGCTTCGCGGCCCTGGCCCTGCTCGCCTTTTTCGCCGCGCTGGCGCTCGGGCCGGTGACTTTGCCCCTCGGGCGGGTCGCTCAGGTGCTGCTCGACGGCGTCGGCGGCCATCGCGCACAGGCCGGAACCGGCCTGCGCGACACCGTCATCGTGCTGGATGTGCGCCTGCCGCGCGCGGTGCTGGGCGCGCTGGTGGGGGCCGGGACGGCTGCTGCGGGCGCGATCATGCAGGGCGTGTTCCGCAATCCCCTGGCCGATCCGGGCTTGATCGGCGTTTCTCCAGGCGCGGCCTTGTCCGCCGTGGCCTGGATCGTGCTCGGCGGTTCGGCGGCCGGCCTTCTTCCCCCGGAAGCGCGCACGCTCGGCCTGCCGCTGGCCGCATTCGCCGGCGGGCTCGCCACCACGCTGCTGATTTCGCGCCTCGCCATGCGGGAGGGCTACACCTCCATGGCGACGCTCCTGTTCGCCGGGCTCGCGCTCGGCGCGCTGGCGAGCGCCGGCACCGGCGTGCTGGTGTTCATGGCGAGCGAGCAGCAATCGCGCGAATTCCTGTTCTGGACCCTCGGCAGCCTCGGCGGCGCCACCTGGATGAAGGTGGGGCTGACGGCCCCGTTCGTGATCGTGCTGCTTGCCGCCGGGCCGTTCCTCGCGCGCGGGCTCGATGCGCTGGCCCTCGGCGAAGCGGAGGCCTTTCACCTCGGTCTGCGGGTGGAACGCCTCAAACGCATCGCCCTCCTTCTGGTGGCGGCGGGCGTCGGGGCTTCGGTGGCGTCCGCCGGCGTGGTCGGCTTCGTCGGCCTGGTGGTGCCGCATCTGGTGCGCCTGTCCATCGGGCCGGGCCATCGCGCCTTGCTGCCGGCCTGCGCGCTGCTGGGCGCCGCGGTTCTGCTCGGCGCCGACATCCTCGCGCGGCTGATCGCGGCGCCGGCGGAGCTTCCACTCGGCGTGGTCACGGCACTGGTCGGCGCGCCGTTCTTTCTGTGGCTGCTGCGCCGCCGTTCGGCGATCGGGTGAAGCATGTACCAAGCGCATGATCTGGGCCTGACCCTCCAGGGCAAGACCTTGCTCCACGGCATTCATCTCGCGGTGAAACCCGGCGCGGTGACCGTGGTGATCGGCCCCAACGGCGCCGGCAAATCCAGCCTGCTGAAACTGCTGGCCGGGGAGCGTCGCCCCACGTCCGGCAGCGTGACCCTGGACGGCACCGACATCGCCACCCTCGCTCCCGCCCGGCTCGCGCGCCGGCGCGCGGTGCTGCCGCAGGCCGCCGAGGTGGCGTTTGCCTTCAGCGTCGCCGAAGTGGTGGGCATCGGGCTCGGCACCCCTGGCACCGCGCGGGCGGGGGCCGCGATCGAAGACCTGCTGGCGCGGGTGGACCTGCCGGGCTTCGGCCACCGGCGCTATGATTCCCTCTCCGGCGGCGAGCGCCAGCGGGTCCATCTCGCCCGGGTGCTGGGCCAGCTGGCCGTGGGAAACACCGGCGCGCCGCGCTATCTGCTGCTGGACGAACCGACCTCCAGCCTGGACCTTTCGCATCAATTGCTGGTGCTGCGGCTGGCCCGCGCCCATGCGGCCGAGGGCGGCGGCGTGCTCGCGGTGCTGCACGACCTCAACCTCGCCGCCATGGTCGCCGACCATCTCGTCCTGCTTGCGGCGGGCCGGCTCCTGGCGCAGGGGCCGCCGGCGCAGGTGCTCACCGATGCCGTTCTGGCGCGGGGGTTTGGCGTGAATGTACGGGTCAACAAGGTCCCGACCAGCCCCTTCATCCTGCCGCAAAGCGTGGATGGCGCGTGATGCCCGGCGCCGGCCCTCTCGCCCGGCGCGGCGCGATGACAGTCATTCTCCCGTTACGGGCACCGGGGTACGCATGGTATGAATATCAAGGGCTTGCGACGGCCTCCCGGCCATGGCGCAGGGCAGACGTCCAATCCATGCAGCACGAGATCCAGTCGGAGTCGGATTTGGCCCATTCCCCTTCCCCCGCCGCCATTGCCGGCAGTGACCCTAAGAAGACGCCCGGCACCCTCCGCGAGGTGGTGCGCCAGTTCACGCCCAATTGGTTCACCGCCACCATGGGCACCGGCATCCTGGCGCTCGCCGTCAATCAGTTTCCGCTTCCCTTTCCCGGCCAGCATGAAATCGCAACCCTGATCTGGCTGGCGAACATCGTGCTCTTCGCCACCTTCACCGCACTCTATACGGCGCGCTGGATCCTGTACCCGGCCGAAGCCCGGCGCATCTTCGGCCATTCGGTGATGTCGATGTTCTTCGGCGCCATCCCAATGGGCCTCGCCACCATCATCAACGGCTTCCTGGCCTTCGGGGTGCCGCTGTGGGGGCCGGTCGCGATCGACATCGCGCTGGCGCTGTGGTGGGTCGATGCCGCCCTGGCGATCGCCTGCGGCGTGCTGATCCCGTTCCTGATGTTCACCTGGCAGAACCACAGCATCGAGAAAATGACCGCCGTGTGGCTGCTGCCGATCGTCGCCGCAGAAGTCGCCGCCGCGAGCGCCGGCCTGATCGTGCCCCAGCTTTCAGATCCCGAGGCGGCCTGGCGGCTGCTGATCCTCGCCTATGCGCTCTGGGCCTATTCAGTGCCGCTGGCGATGAGCATCCTCGTTATTTTGGTGCTGCGCCTGGTGCTCCACAAACTGCCGCCGAAGGACATGGCGGCCTCCGGCTGGCTGTCGCTGGGCCCGATCGGCACCGGCGCGCTCGGGCTCCTGCTGCTGGGCGGGGCAGCGCCGCAGGTCTTCTCGGCCGCCGGCTTGGCCGACATGGGCCATGTCGCGGCGGGCATCGGCCTCGTCGGCGGCGCGATCCTTTGGGGGTACGGAGTCTGGTGGTTCCTGCTCGCCGTGCTGACGACCATGCGCTATCTCGCCCAGGGGCTGCCCTTCAACATCGGCTGGTGGGGTTTCACCTTCCCGCTCGGCGTCTATGCGGTCGCAACCCTGGCGCTGGCCCGGCAGACGCATCTGAGCTTCCTGCTGGTGATCGGCGGCGCGCTTGTGATCTGCCTCGTGGTCCTGTGGGCGATCATCGCCTATCGCACGCTGCGTGGCGCCATCGACCGCAGCCTGTTCTTCTCGCCGTGCCTGCTGTCCGGCGCCATTCCCGCCGATTTTGAGGCCGACGTGGTCTGACGCGCCGGCGCGCCGCGCCCCCCTGATCGAACTCCACGCCAGCCCGGCGAAGCTGCCGTTCCGCCCGGCCGCGCAGCCCGTGCGCGCGCGCCGCTTGCAGAGGTGCGCGATAACGCCTTAACTGCACGCCACGTGCGGGCCACAGAAGCCCGCCGAGAGGAAACGCAGGCGGAGTTAAGGCGCGCGCGGGCATGGCCCGCCAGTGCGGTCGGCACCTCCTTGCAGCGAACCCCTTCGTGGCGAGGAATACGGCGCACCGCTCAAGCCCTCCGCACCACCGGACGCGACGCATCGCGCGCCGTCCGGGCGACGCCGGGGAGGACGCGTATGAAACAGGGCGAGATTCGCGCAGCCTGGGAGACCTTCCAGGTCGAAGGACGCAAGCCGCGCGGCATTCCGGCGGCCGTGGCCGCTTCGTGGGAGCGCTCCCAGGTGGCCGGCGTCGGGGCGGGGCGCACCGAGGCGCCGCTGGCCGGTGAACCCGAAATCTTCCGCCGTCGCAGCAGCAGCGCCGCCCTTTTGGCCGCCGCCCGCCCGGCGCTCCAGCGCTCCGGCGTGTTCCTGGCCGAAGCCGCTTCCATGATGATCCTGGCGGATCCGAGCGGCTTCATCGTCGAGACCGCCGGGGACCCGCGCGTGGTCGACACCGGCCGCCGCAACCATCTGCAGACCGGCGGCAGCTGGGAGGAAGGCACCATCGGCACCAATGCCATCGGCACCGCGCTCGCCGACGGGCGCGCGATCCAGATCTGCGGGGCGGAGCATTATTGCGAGGACGTGCAGCGCTGGACCTGCGCGGCGGTGCCGGTGCGCCATCCGATCGACGGGGCCTTGCTGGGGGTGGTGGACATCTCCGGCCCGGCCGCGTCCTTCCATCCCCAGAGCCTCGCGCTCGCCGTCGCCATCGGGCAGGAGATCGAGGCCTCGCTCGGCAAGACCGCCAAGATGGAGCACGAAATTCTGCTCCGTCATTTCGTCTCCAAGCGATCCATCTGGCTCACCGAGCAGATGCTGGTGGTCGACCGTCACGGCTTTCTCGTGCACGCGGCGCAAAAGACCCTCGACGCCATCGGCCCGGAGAGCCTTGCCGCGGACATGCGCCGGATGATCGGGGGCGCCGGCCTGGAGGCGTGGGAGGAGAATTGCCGGCGGCGCTTCCCCAATGCCAGCCTGGAACTGGTGAAGCACGATGATGCCGTGGTCGGCTGCCTGCTGGTGATGCATGGCGGGCGCCGCCGCCCCCTCCCCGCGCCCTCCCTCGCCCCTGCGGGCACCACCGACGCGGTGGTCGGCTTCGACCAGATCATCGGCGAGAGCCCGGCGATCCGCGCGGTGCGCGAGCGCGCCCGCAAGCTGGCGGCGAACGCGCTGCCCATCCTCATCGAGGGCGAGACCGGGGTCGGCAAGGAATTGTTCGCCCGCGCCATCAAGGGCGCAAGTCCGGTCAGCGAGGGGCCGTTCATGCCGGTGAATTGCGGCGGCATGGCCCGCGACCTCATCGCCAGCGAATTGTTCGGCTATGCCAAGGGCGCCTTCACCGGCGCCGACGAGCACGGCCGCGCCGGCAAGATCGAGAAGGCCGACGCGGGCACCTTGTGCCTGGACGAAATCGGCGAGATGCCCCTCGACCTGCAATCCTATCTGCTGCGGGTGCTGGAGGACGGCGTCGTCTATCGCGTGGGCGAGCACGAGGGGCGCCGTGTCAACATCCGCATCCTCGCCATGACCAATCGCGACCTGCTGGCGGAAGTGGAGGCGGGGCGGTTTCGCCGGGACCTGTATTATCGCATCGCCGCCGCGCGCCTGCGCATTCCGCCGCTGCGCGAGCGGCTCGACGACATCGCCCCGCTGGCGGAGAAATTCGCGGCCGCCGCCGCCCGACGCCTCGACCGCCCGACGCCCGCTTTCTCGCAGGCCGCGCTTCAGGTGATGCAGACCTATGGCTGGCCCGGCAACATCCGCGAATTGCGCAATGTGGTGGATACCATGGTGGCGCTCGCGGAAACCGACCGGCTGGAGGAAGAGGACCTGCCGCTCGAATTGCGCGCCCCCCTGCCCCCAGGCGCGCCGGCCGTCGCGGCCGAGGACGGCCGGCGCGCCCTTGGGCCCGCGATCCCCGCCGCCGACCTCAAGGCCGCGGAGCGCGCGGCGATCCTCGCCCAGGTGCAGGCATGCGGCGGCAATCTCACGGAGGCGGCGCGCCGGCTCGGCATCGCCCGCTCCACCCTTTATGTGCGGCTCGCGGAATATGGCGACGGCCGCGCGCCCAAGAGCTGAGACGGGCGCAGTGTTCGATGCTCGTGCGGCGCGGGCGGACGACAGTCCGGCTTTCGGACGCTCGCGGACGCAAAACATCTTCTGAGCGGCCGCGGTAAGAGCTTGGCAGATTTCAATCTGCCCCCTGCAAGTAAAACTGGCACGTCTCCTGCGACCTGCTCCATGCCCGGCTCACCAGAAGCCGGCTCGGACAGGAGGACACGCGTGAACATTCAGGCACGGCACGTCAGAAGCGTCCAGGTGCTCGGCATTGATGCCGGCGGCACCATGACCGACACTTTCTTCGTCGATTCCGATGGCGATTTCGTCGTCGGCAAGGCGCAGAGCACCCCGCAGAACGAGGCGCTCGGCCTCATCGCCTCCAGCGAGGACGGCCTCGGCAGCTGGGGCCTCTCGCTGGCCGAAGGCCTCCAGGGCCTCCAGACCGGCGTCTATTCCGGCACCGCCATGCTGAACCGCGTGGTGCAGCGCAAGGGGCTCAAATGCGGCCTCATCGTCAATGCGGGGATGGAGGACTTCCACCGCATGGGCCGGGCGATCCAATGCTATCTCGGCTATGCCTATGAGGATCGCATCCACCTCAACACCCATCGCTACGATCCCCCGCTCGTGCCGCGCAACCTGACGCGCGGCGTCGCCGAGCGCATCGACATGTTCGGCAAGGTGGTGATCCCGCTGCGCGAGGAAACCGCCCGCGCCGCCGCCCGCGACCTGATCGCGGCGGACGTGGAAGGCATCGTCATCAGCCTGCTGCACTCCTACAAGAACCCGGCGCACGAGCGGCGCGTGCGCGATATCGTGACCGAGGAAATCGCCAAGAGCGGCAAGAAGATCCCGGTATTCGCCTCGGCCGATTATTATCCGGTGCGCAAGGAGACCCATCGCACCAACACCACCATATTGGAAGGCTATGCCGCCGAGCCCTCGCGGCAGACGCTGAAGAAGATCTCCGACGCCTTCAAGGATCACGGCACCAAGTTCGACTTCCGTGTCATGGCGACCCACGGCGGGACCATCTCCTGGAAGGCCAAGGAACTGGCGCGGACCATCGTCTCCGGCCCCATCGGCGGGGTGATCGGCGCGAAATATCTCGGCGAAGTGCTGGGATACAACAATATCGCCTGTTCCGACATCGGCGGCACCTCGTTCGACGTGGCGCTGATCACCCAGGGCGAATTGACCATCAAGAACGACCCGGACATGGCGCGCCTGGTGCTGTCGCTGCCGCTGGTGGCGATGGATAGCGTGGGCGCGGGCGCCGGCTCCTTCATCCGCCTCGATCCCTACACCAAGGCCATCAAGCTCGGCCCGGATTCGGCCGGCTACCGGGTGGGCGTGTGCTGGAAGGAGAGCGGCATCGAGACCGTCACCATCTCCGACTGCCACATGGTGCTGGGCTATCTGAACCCCGACAATTTCCTCGGCGGCGCAGTGAAGCTGGACCGCCAGCGCTCGGTGGACGCCATCAAGGCGCAGGTCGCCGATCCGCTCGGCCTCTCGGTGGAGGATGCGGCGGCGGGCGTGATCGAACTGCTCGATTCCGACCTGCGCGATTACTTGCGCTCCATGATTTCCGCCAAGGGCTACAGCCCGGCAAGCTTCGTCTGCTTCTCCTACGGCGGCGCTGGACCGGTGCACACCTATGGCTATACGGAAGGGCTCGGCTTCGAGGATGTGATCGTGCCCGCCTGGGCCGCCGGCTTCTCCGCCTTCGGCTGCGCGGCGGCGGACTTCGAATATCGCTACGACAAGTCGCTCGACATCAACCTTGCGCCCGATGCTCCGGACGGCTTGTGCGAGGCTGCGTCCAAGACGCTCCAGGGCGCTTGGGACGAACTCACCCACAATGTGTTGGAGGAGTTCAAGCTGAATGGCTACGACGCCGACCAGGTGACGCTCCAGCCCGGCTACCGCATGCAATATCGCGGGCAGCTCAACGATCTGGAGATCGAATCGCCCCTGCCCGCCGCCGCCAGCGCGGAGGATTGGGCCAAGCTGGTGGACGCCTTCAACGCCACCTACGGCCGCGTCTACGCCGCCTCCGCCCGCTCGCCGGAACTGGGCTATTCGGTCACCGGTGCGATCATGCGCGGGTCGGTGCCGATCCAGAAGCCCAAGATCCCCAAGGAGCCGCTGGAGGGCGAAACCCCGCCTGCCGACGCGTTCCTCGGCACCCGCAAATTCTATCGCAAGAAGCGCTGGGTGGATGCGCAGCTGTATCGCATGGAGAGCCTGCGCCCCGGCAATCGCATCGCCGGCCCCGCCATCATCGAATCCGACGCGACCACCTTCGTGGTGCCGGACGGCTTCGAAACCTTCCTCGACGGCCACCGCCTCTTCCACCTCAAGGAAGTCTGAGCCCGGCCTCGCCCTTCCCAATCATAAGGAAACGCCAAGATGAACATCAATGTTCGGCCCCAGGGCGCGCAGGGCGCCACACGCGGCATCGTGCGCGGCGGGGAAACCCTGAAGGAACATCGCGACCGCCTGATGGAAGCGACCAAGCGCACCAAGCATTACGCAGGCCTCGAAAGGATGGAGCTGCGCGACACCCAGCCCATCCATTACAACAAATTGTTCTCCCGCCTGCGCGCCGGCGTGGTGGATGCCCGCGAAACCGCCAAGAAGATCGCCGCTTCGCCCATCGTCGAGCAGGAGGGCGAACTGTGCTTCACGCTCTATAACGCGGCGGGCGACAGCATCCTCACCTCGACCGGCATCATCATCCATGTGGGAACCATGGGTGCGGCGATCAAATACATGATCGAGAACGATTGGGAGAGCAATCCCGGCATCAAGGACAAGGACATCTTCTGCAATAACGACTGCCTGATCGGGAACGTCCATCCCTGCGACATCCACACCATCGTGCCGATCTTCTGGGAGGGCGAACTGATCGGCTGGGTCGGCGGCGTCACGCACGTCATCGACACCGGCTCGGTGGGGCCGGGCTCCATGTCCACCGGGCAGGTGCAGCGGTTCGGCGACGGCTATCAGATCACCTGCCGCAAGGTGGGCGCCGACGACACGCTGTTCCGCGACTGGCTGCACGAGAGCCAGCGCATGGTGCGCACCACACGCTATTGGATGCTGGACGAGCGCACCCGCATCGCCGGCTGCCATATGATCCGCAAGCTGGTGGAAGAAGTGGTCGCGGAAGAGGGCATCGAGGCCTATTGGAAGTTCGCCTATGAGGCGGTCGAGCATGGCCGCCAGGGCTTGCAAAACCGCATCAAGGCCATGACGATCCCCGGCACCTACCGGCAGGTGGGCTTCGTGGACGTGCCCTATGCCCATGAGGACGTGCGGGTGCCGTCCGACTTCGCCAAGATCGACACCATCATGCATTCGCCCTCGGAAATCACCATCCGCGGCGACGGCACGTGGCGGCTCGACTTCGAGGGCTCCAGCCGCTGGGGCTGGCATACCTATAACGCCCATCAGGTCAGCTTCACATCGGGCATCTGGGTGATGATGACCCAGACCCTGATCCCCTCCGAAATGATCAATGACGGGGCGGCCTACGGCACCGAGTTCCGCCTGCCCAAGGGCACCTGGATGAACCCGGACGACCGCCGCGTCGCCTTCTCCTATTCCTGGCACTTCCTGGTCTCGACCTGGACGGCGCTGTGGCGCGGCCTGTCGCGCTCCTATTTCGGGCGCGGATACCTGGAAGAGGTGAATGCCGGCAACGCCAACACCTCCAACTGGCTGCAAGGTGGCGGCTTCAACCAATATGACGAGATCCACGCGGTGAACTCGTTCGAATGCGCCGCCAACGGCACCGGCGCCACCGCCGTGCACGACGGCCTTTCCCATGCCGCCGCCATCTGGAACCCGGAAGGCGACATGGGCGACATGGAGATCTGGGAACTGGCCGAGCCGCTGGTCTATCTCGGCCGCCAGATCAAGCGCCCATGACACCGGGCTGAAGGAGCTGATCGCCTCCGGTGCGCCGATCCCGTTCGGCGGCGATACCGATCCGCAGAACCCGGTGTGGGACGCGATGATGCCCGACGCCAAGATCAAGCGCGACAAGCAGGCCATCACCACCGAGGAGATGTTCAAGGATTACGACCTCTACCTCAATTACATGCGCGGCGGCCCCGGCTTCGGCGATCCCATCGACCGGGATCCGCAGAGCGTGGTGGACGACATCAACGGCGGCTATCTGGTGGAGCGCTTCGCCCTCCAGGTCTATGGCGTCGTGGCGGAAAAGGGCGCGGACGGCACCTATGCCGTGGATGCGCCCGCCACCGCCGCGCGGCGCAAGGAGATCCGTGCCGAGCGGCTCGCCAAGTCCGTGCCCACCCGCGACTGGATGAAGGGCGAACGCGAGAAGATCCTGGCCAAGGACGCGGGCGACCACGTCAAGCAGATGTTCGCCTCGTCCTTCAAGCTCGGGCCGAAATTCTTCAAGGACTTCCAGACGTTCTGGGACCTGCCGGCGGATTGGACGCTGCTGGAGGAAGAGATCGGCATCCCCCATTACGGCTCGCACTACCACATGGACGTGTCCGAGCTGCCCGACGTGAAGACCGTGCAATTCGTCGAACAATAAGCGCGCCGGGCACCGGCCGCGCGCCGGTGCCCTCCGTCT
>NCEH01000124.1:0-10440 GCA_002304505.1 Rhizobiales bacterium 32-66-11
CAGGAGGGGCGCTCTCACGCCGGACCGTCTCTGCCGGAAGGAGCGCTCTCATATCAGAGGCCCCGGTCTTTGTCCACACTTGCTCCGCAGGCCAAGGGCGCGGCGGATGTAAAAAGGGCGGCACGGGGCCGCCCTTTCGCGTTTGGGAGCGGCGTGCCTCAGGCGCCGCCGAACAGCTTGCGCTGCCACCAGCCGGAGCGGGGCTTGGCGGCGGGGCCGGCTTCCTGGCTCTCGCTGGCTTCCACCGGGGCGGGCTGGGCGAGCGGGGCTTCCGCCTCGGCGCTCGCACCCGGCTCGGCGGCGACGATATCGGCGTCGGCGATCGGCACGCTGGCGCTTTCCTGGTTGGACGCCGCAGCTTCCGCGGCGGGGGCAGGCTCGCCGGCGGCCGAAGAGTCCGCCGGGTCCACAGAGTCCACCGGGATGTGGGGTTCCGCCGGGGCGAGGGCGCCGTCCTCGGTCACGATGACAGGCGCCTTCTCGCGCACCGTCGACCGGCGGCGCGGGGCGGGGGCGGGGGCGGGTTCCGGCTCTGCCGGCGCCTCGGCGACCGCACGGGGCGCCGGTTCGGGCGCTGGGGCGGGCACGAAGGAAGCGGGCGCAGCCTCGGCGTGCGGCGCGGCTTGCGACTCGGGCGCTGTTTCGACCTCAGTCGCTGCGTGCGCCTCGGGCGCCGCATGGGCGACGGGCGTCTCGATGTCGGCGGGTGCGCGCACCGGCGCCGCATCGAAGGCGGCTTCGGTGAGGGCGACCGGGGATTCGGCGCTCAGCGTCGTCTCGGCGCCGTCCGTCTCGCCTTCGCCTTCGCCGGCAAGTGCACCTTCGGAACCAAGTGCACCTTCGGAACCAAGTGCACCTTCGGACACAACCGCGCCTTCGGCATCCTCGTCCTCGCCGGAGCGGGGCGCGCCCTCCTCGCCTTCCCGGCGATTGCGGCGGCCGCCGCGGCGACCGCGCCGGCGCCGGCGGCGCTCGCCCTCGGTCTCGCCACGGACTTCGCCTTCCGCGCGGTCCTCATCGTCGGTCTCTTCGCCTTCGCCTTCGCCCTCGGCGGCTGCGGCGAGGTCGTCACCTTCGGCTTCGGCTTCGCCTTCGCCCTCGGCGGGCAGGCTGCGCGGCTCGCCGTCGCGCTCACCGCGCCGGCGCCGACGCCGACGCCGACGGCGATTGCCGTTCTCGTCGACGCGCTCGGCACCGCCTTCGCCATCCGCCTCGGCTTCGCCTTCCGCTTCGCCGGCCTCGGCCTCCTCGCCGGTGTCCTCATCCTCCTCCTCATACTCCTCCTCGGGGAGGATCGAATCGGGATGCACGGCCTTGGAGAGGCGCGGGGCGGCCGGCGGCGGCACGGCAAGGTCGCCCTTCTCGATCAGGAAGGGCTGGTGGCCGGTGACGCTCTCGTCCGCCGTGATGAGCAGGGTGACCGAGAAGCGCTCTTCCAGCTCGCGCAGATGGGCGCGCTTCTGGTTCAGCACATAGAGCGCCACTTCCGAGCGGGTGCGGGCGATCAGATTGTGGGTGGCGCCGCGCACCAATTGTTCCTCGAAGGCGCGCAGCAACTGGAGGGCGACCGAGGCCGCCGAGCGCACATGGCCGGTGCCGCCGCAGGTCGGGCACACCTCGATGGAGCTTTCCAGCACGCCGGTGCGGATGCGCTGGCGCGACATTTCCATCAGGCCGAAATGCGAGATCCGGCCGACCTGGATGCGCGCGCGATCGTTCTTCAGGCAATCCTTGAGCTTGCGCTCTACCGCCCGGTTGTTGCGCTTCTCCTCCATGTCGATGAAGTCGATGACGATCAGGCCGGCAAGGTCGCGCAGCCGCAGCTGGCGCGCGATTTCCTCGGAGGCTTCGAGATTCGTCTTGAGCGCGGTGTCCTCGATATGGTGCTCGCGCGTGGAGCGGCCCGAGTTCACGTCGATGGAGACCAGGGCCTCGGTGGGGTTGATGACGATATAGCCGCCGCTCTTGAGCTGGACCACGGGGGAGAACATCGCATCGAGCTGATGTTCCACGCCGTGCTTGGCGAAGATCGGCTGGTGGTCGTTATAGGCGATGACGTTCTTCACATGGCTCGGCATGAGCATGCGCATGAAGTCGCGCGCCTCGCGGAAGCCCTCGTCGCCGGCGACGTGGATGTCGTCGATGTCCTTGTTGAAGAGGTCGCGGATGGCGCGCTTGATCAGCGAGCCTTCCTCATACACCAGGCTCGGGGCGCTGGAAGTGAGGGTCAATTCGCGCACCGTCTCCCACAGACGCAGCAGATATTCGAAGTCGCGCTTGATCTCGACCTTGGTGCGGTTGGCGCCGGCGGTGCGCAGGATGATGCCCATCCCTTCCGGCACCTCCAGGTCCTGCACCACTTCCTTCAGGCGCTTGCGGTCCACCGCATTGGTGATCTTGCGGGAGATGCCGCCGCCGCGCGCGGTATTGGGCATCAGCACGGAATAGCGGCCGGCGAGCGAGAGATAGGTGGTGAGCGCCGCGCCCTTGTTGCCGCGCTCCTCCTTGACCACCTGCACCAGCATCACCTGGCGGCGGCGGATGACTTCCTGGATCTTGTAGGAGCGGGCGCGGCGCTGGTGCGAGCGCTCCGGCACCTCTTCCATGGCGTCGTCGGAGCCCATCTGCTCCACGCCTTCGTCTTCTTCTTCGCCGTCCTCGTCCTCGTCGTCCTCGGCGGAGCGGCGGGACTTTTCCGAACCCCGGCGGCCGCGCGGCGCGCGCTCGCGCGGCTCACGCTCCGAGGTCTCGCGATCAGCGGTGTCGGACTCGGCGGTATCGCCGTCCGACGCTTCGCCCGCGCCTTCGTCGGACGGCAAAATCGGATTGTTCTCGCGGTCGGCGAGCGGGGCTTCCTGGCGCGCCTCGTCCTCGAAGGCGGCGCGGGCGTGAAGCCCGGCCTGCTCCTGGGGGGCGGGCAGTTCGTCGTCAAGGTCGGCATCGCGCTCGTGGCTCGCGCCGGCCTCGTGGGCGATGATGTCGGCGACGTCGGCGGACGCCGGCAGGTCGCGCGGATCGACCGGGATCTCTTCGCCGGTGTCGGTCTCGGCATAATCGATGCGCCGCTCGGCGGGCGCCTCGTCATCATCGTCCGAGGCCGAGCCGCCGGAAATCTGGCCGTCCTCGATGGTTTCCACCACGTCGGATTCGTCGATCTCCTCGACATTGCTCGAGACGCTCTCGTCCGAGGCGGGGCGGCGGGATTTGGGCCGCTCGCGGCGGCGCTCGCGGCGCTCGTCTTCCTCATCGGCCGCGCGCGCGGCGCGCTCTTCTTCCTCGATCAGGGCCAGGCGGTCGGCGACCGGGATCTGGTAATAATCGGGATGGATCTCGCTGAAGGCGAGGAAGCCGTGCCGGTTGCCGCCATATTCGATGAAGGCAGCCTGAAGCGAGGGCTCGACCCGCGTCACCTTGGCCAGATAGATATTGCCCCGCAATTGCTTGCGGGATGCGGACTCATAGTCGAATTCTTCGACCCGGTTGCCGCGCACGACCACGACCCGGGTCTCCTCCGGGTGGGTCGCATCGATGAGCATTTTGTTGGGCATGGAAATCTCTCTGCGCGGCGTCGGAGACACAGCTCCGCGACGGTCGGCGCGGCAAAGCCTGCGAACCGCCGATACGCCTGAAATTGAAGCGGGAGGAGACAGAGGAGCTGTAGCGCGCGGGGGTCATTGCGACACCCTCCGCATCGAGACACACGGGCGCACGTGGTGCGCGCTGTTCGTGCGGTTGAAAGTCATGCCCTCGGCTACTCGTTCCTCAGCGAAGCATCAGACCAGGCGAGTGCCCGGCCCCGGCATACGGCAGCCCGATTCCCCCCGACAGACAGCTTCCTCGGCGGCATGAGCGACGCGAGCGGCCGTCCAGTCGCGCGCTTTGGGCGCGCGCGCCGCAGGGTGGCACACTCAAATCCTTGAGCAGCCTGCGACGGGAGATGCCAGACCGGCTTCAGGAAAGTGGAAGTTCCCAAGCAGGACGCCATCAGCGGCAGCCGCGGCAGCCGGGGGCCGAAGAGCCTGTTCCGGAACGCGAACCGTATACATCTCCTTCTTACCCGTCCCGCTCGCCTCTTGGCAAGGTTCATGCCTGTTCCAGCTGCAACAATGTCATATGGGCCTGTGTCGGGCCGGCCACGGGCCAGCGATAAGTGGGCCCGGCGTCAACCTTGGATTAACGAAAGCGCCCCTATCCGGTACAAATGGCAAGTCTTGCCGTCTCCGGAGGCGGACAGGGAAGGGTCCTGGACATGTGGGCTCGCATTCAGCGCGCCGGATGGACAAACGCGGCGCCGGCATCGCGCCAGCCGCGCCATGCCCTCTCCCCGGTGCGCATCACAGACCGTCCGCTGGCGCCCTGCGCCGCAGGTGCGCGGCCGCGTGCCGCGGCGCGATGGGTGAGCCGGGCGCTCGTTCTGGCCCAGGCGCTCGTTCTGGGTTTGACGGGCTTCATGGGGCTTTCCCTTGCGTCAATCGCACCCGCCCGCGCCGGCGAAGCGCTGGCGGTGCAGATCGCGGCCCGCCCCGATGCGGTCCCCGGCGCCGCCGCATCTCCGCCGGCTCCGGCCGAAGAGGCGTCCAGTCCCGCCGGGTCCAGTCCCGCCGCGCCTAGTCCCGCCGCGACGGGCCCCGCCACCGCCACCGACGCGCGCCTGGCCGGGGATGCCCAGCGCACGCGCCTCGTGATCGATCTCAGCCGGCCGGTGGAATTTCGGGCCTTCACCCTGGCCAATCCCTATCGCGTCATCCTCGACCTGCCGGAAGTGCACTTCGCCTTCGACGCCTCCAAGGGTCAGACCAAGCGCGGCCTGGTGAACGCCTATCGCTATGGCGATTTCGCGCCCGGCAAGGCGCGCGTGGTGGTTGATCTCGCCGAGCCGGTCATCATCGACAAGGCGTTCGTGCTGGAAGCGGTGGACAACCAGCCGGCGCGTCTCGTGCTCGACCTCGTCAAGACCGACGCGGCCCATTTCACCTCCACCGTCGCCACCGCCGCCGAAGCGCGCGGCGCGCCGCCGGAGATGGCGCATGTGGATACCCCTGCCGACGGCGACGCGCGGCCGGTGATCTGCCTCGATCCCGGCCATGGCGGGATTGATTCGGGCACCACCGGGGCCAGCGCCTTCGCGGAAAAAAACATCGTGCTGGAGGTGGCGCTGGCCCTGCGGGACAAGCTGGAGGCGAGCGGCAAGTATCGCGTCGTCATGACGCGCTCCACCGACACCTTCATCCCGCTGGGCGAGCGGGTGCGAATCGCCCGTGCCAATCGCGCCGCCCTGTTCGTCTCCATCCACGCCGATGCGCTCGCCCGCAACGACGGGCAGGCGCGCGGCGCCAGCGTCTACACCCTGTCGGAAACCGCCAGCGATGCCGAGGCGGCCCAGGTGGCGGAAAAGGAGAACAAGGCCGACCTGATCGCCGGCGTCGACCTCTCCGAGGAGAGCAACGAGGTCGCCGGCATCCTGTTCGATCTCGCCCAGCGCGAGACGAAGACTTTTTCCGCCTTGTTCGCCCGCACCCTCGTGGGGACCATGAAGGGCGTCGGGCGGATCCACAAATCGCCATTGAAATCGGCCGGCTTTCGGGTGCTGAAGGCGCACGACGTGCCCTCGGTGCTGGTGGAGCTGGGCTATATGTCGAGCCGGGAGGATCTCAGGCTGATGACCTCGGACGCCTGGCGCGACAAGGTTGCGGACGCCATGCAGAGCGCCATCGCCGACTTCTTCGCGAACCGCGTCGCCGGCGGCGCCGGTGCCGGCGCGCCCGTCGCCACGGGAAGCGTTCCGCGACGCTGAACGTTCAGCGGTTAACCCGGCGCGTTCGATGGACCGCGCAGCGTCCCGCCGAACGCGCACGCGGCGTCCCGTCGAGTCCTGCCGCCGAAGCCTGCCGCAAGGTGAGCATCGTCCTTTTTGACGCTCCGTCGTGAAGCAGCCACTTTTGGCCAACATAGCCGTCTCAGCGGCATCGAATTGCGATCTTCTCGTGCCGCGACCCTTGCACAAAAGGGGCGAATGCGGCTTTTGGACAGGCTTGCCCGCATAGGGCAGGAAAAGCCGCCGTTGCGGGTGTCGTGGAGGGAGAGCCGGCGAAATGCGGCTGCTGTTGAGGTTCTTCGGATTTCTGTTCGCCTTCGGCACGCTGGTGTTGCTCGCCGGGGCCGCGGGGGCGACCTATTTCGTCTGGAAATATTCCCAGGACCTGCCCGACTACACCCAGTTGCAGAATTACGAGCCGCCGGTGATGACCCGCGTCCATGCCGACGATGGATCGCTGGTGGCCGAATGGGCGCGCCAGCGCCGGCTTTATATTCCCATCCAGTCCGTGCCGAAGTTGGTGATCGAGGCGTTCCTGTCGGCCGAGGACAAGAATTTCTACGAGCACGGCGGCATTGATCCGTCCGGCATCTTCCGGGCCGGCATGCTCTATCTCCAGAATTACGGCTCGAATCGCCGGCCGCAGGGCGCCTCCACCATCACCCAGCAGGTGGCGAAGAACTTCCTGCTGACCAATGAGGTGTCCTTCGACCGCAAGATCAAGGAAGCGCTCCTGGCGCTGCGCATCGAGCGCGCCTATTCCAAGGACCGCATCCTCGAGCTCTATCTCAACGAGATCTATCTCGGCATGGGCGCCTACGGCATCGCCGCCGCCGCTTTGGTGTATTTCGACAAGTCGGTCGAGGACCTGAACATCCAGGAGGCGGCCTATCTCGCCGCCTTGCCCAAGGCGCCGTCCTCCTACAATCCGTTCCGCGAGCGCGAGCGCGCCACCGACCGCCGCAATTGGGTCATCGACCGCATGGCGGAGAACGGCTACATCACCGCCGCCCAGGCGGAGGCCGCCAAGAAGTCCACCATCGACGTGACGCCGCGCCCCACCGGCGCGCAGATCTTCGCGGCGGAATATTATGCCGAGGAAGTGCGCCGCCAGATCTATGAGCGCTATGGCGAGACCAAGCTCTACGAAGGCGGCCTCTCGGTGCGCACGGCGCTCAATCCGAAGATGCAGATGATCGCCAAGAAGGCCCTGTCCGACGGCCTCGTGCGGTTCGACGAGCAGCGCGGATGGCGTGGCCCGGTCAATCATATCGACATCACCGGCGACTGGGGGCAGAAGCTCTCCGAGCTGAAGGCCTATTACGACATCCCGTGGAAGCTCGCGGTGGTGCTCGATTCGGGCAAGGACACGGCGCGTATCGGCTTGCAGCCGCCGCGCGAGAAGGCGGGCGGCGTCTCCTCCCAGCGCGACCTCGGCCTGATCAATCTCGATGGCGTGAAATGGGCCCGCTGGACCAAGGGGCCGGACGCCTACAAGGCGGTGAGCTCGGTCGCCCAGGTGCTCAAGCCCGGCGACGTCATCTATGTGGAGCCGATCGCCGGCAAGGACGGGCAATATCGCCTGCACCAGATCCCGGACGTGGAAGGTGCCATGGTGGTGATGGAGCCGCTGACCGGGCGCGTGCTCGCGCTCTCCGGTGGCTTCTCCTATGACGAAAGCCAGTTCAACCGGGCGACCCAGGCGCTCCGCCAGCCCGGCTCATCCTTCAAGCCGATCGTTTATTCCGCTGCGATCGACAATGGCTACACCCCCTCCACGGTGGTGCTGGATGCGCCCATCGAGATCGACCAGGGACCGGGCCTTGGGGTGTGGGCGCCGGAAAACTACGCCAAGAAATTCTATGGCCCGCAGACCCTGCGCTTCGGCCTGGAACAGTCGCGCAACGTGATGACGGTGCGCCTCTGGCCAATGGCGGACGCAAGGTGACGCCCTCGCTCATTGATCGCATCCAGGATCGGTACGGCCACACCATCTATCGCCACGACGAACGCGAGTGCCGCGGCTGCGATGCGGACAGCTGGCAGAACCAGCCCGAGCCGACCCTGATCGACCGCCGCCCCGTGGTGCTCGATCCCATGACCGCCTATCAGATCACCTCCATGATGGAGGGCGTGGTCCAGCGCGGCACCGGCACGGCCCTGAAGGATCTCGGCAGGCCGGTGGCCGGCAAGAGCGGCACCACCAATGACGAGAAGGATGCCTGGTTCGTGGCCTTCACGCCGGACGTCGTGGTGGGCGTCTATCTCGGTTACGACAAGCCCAAGCCCATGGGCAAGGGATCGACCGGCGGCGTGCTTTCCGCCCCGATCGTACGCGACTTCATGAAGACCGCCCTGGCCGACCGGCCCGCCATTCCGTTCCGCGTGCCGCCGGGCATCAAGCTGGTGCGCATCAATCCCAAGAGCGGATTGCGCGCGGGCACGGGCGAAAACGCGATCCTGGAGGCCTTCAAGCCGGGCACCGCGCCGCCCGACAGCTATTCGGTGATCGGCGCGAGCGATGCGCCGCTGACCGTGACTCCGGAGGCCGACCGCGCGGTGCGCTCCGGCACCGGCGGGCTGTATTAAGGGTATCGTCTTCATTCCCTCTCCCGCTTGCGGGGGAGGGCTAGGGAGGGGGCATCTCTCCCCGCTTAATCCCGGCGGCGCGGGTGGCTCGGGCGACCCCATACCCCCCACCCCAGCCCTCCCCCGCAAAGGGTGGAGGGAGTTTGCACGCCCCGCCCGTTTACAGGCCGGCGCGCCGCCGCTATTTTCCGCGGCCCTCGGATCAGAAAGGTTTCCCATGCGCGCGGAGCTCGCCGCGAAAGTCGACGAGATCAATCAGTCCGTTGATCTGCTGCGTCAGCATCTCAATGTGGACCGCTCGCGCCGGCGCCTCGCCGAATTGAACGCCATCGCCGAGGACCCGAATCTCTGGAACGATCCCGAGCGGGCCCAGAAGATCATGCAGGAGCGCACGGGCCTGGAAGATGCGCTCGGCGCCATCGACCGGGTCAATCGCGATCTTGCCGACAATATCGAGCTGATCGAGCTCGGCGAGGCCGAGGGCGACGAGGGCGTGATCGCCGAAGCCGCCGCGGCCCTGGACGGGCTGAAGGGCGAACTCGCGCGCCGCGAGCTGGATGCGCTGCTTTCGGGCGAGGCGGATTCCAACGACAGCTATCTGGAAGTCCATGCGGGCGCCGGCGGCACCGACAGCCAGGACTGGGCGGAAATGCTGCTGCGCATGTATCGGCGCTGGTGCGAGCGCCACGGCTTCAAGGTGGAGCTGATGGACGAATCGCAGGGCGAACAGGCCGGGCTGAAGTCTGCCACCATCCAGGTGAAGGGCCACAATGCCTATGGCTGGCTGAAGACCGAAGCGGGCGTGCATCGCCTGGTGCGCATCTCCCCGTTCGATTCGAACGCCCGCCGCCAGACCTCGTTCGCCAGCGTCGACGTCTATCCAGTGGTGGACGACCGCATCGTGGTGGACATTAAGGAAGCCGACGTGCGGGTGGATACCATGCGCTCCGGCGGCGCCGGCGGCCAGCACGTGAACAAGACCGAATCAGCGGTGCGCCTCACCCATCTTCCCACCGGCATCGCGGTGGTGAGCGAGGGCGATCGCTCCCAGCACAAGAATCGCGCCACCGCCTGGAACATGCTCCGCGCCAAGCTCTACGACCTGGAGCTGAAGCGGCGCGAGGCCGAGGCGATCGCGGAGCAGGCGGCGAAGACCGACATCGGCTGGGGCCACCAGATTCGCTCCTATGTGCTCCAGCCCTATCAGCTGGTGAAGGACCTGCGCACCGGCGTCACCTCCGGCACGCCGCAGGAAGTGCTGGACGGCGACCTCGACCCCTTCATGGAAGCGGCCCTGGCCCAGCGCGCCTATGGCGGCGGGCCGGATCAGGTCGAAGACGTGGAGTGAGCGCTAGAGCGGCGCCACCGGGTGGCGCCGCTCTAGCCTTCAACCGCTAAGCCAGCGCCTTCGCGGCCTCAAGCACCTCTTCGGCATGGCCGGTGACTTTCACCTTCGGCCACACCCGGGCGATGGTGCCGTCGCGGTCGATGAGCAGGGTGACGCGCTCTATCCCCATGTATTTTCGGCCATACATGCTCTTTTCTCCCCACACGCCATAAGCCGTCAGCATGGCCGTGCTCTCATCCGAGCCGAGGGGAATCTCAAGGTCGTACTTGGTCTTGAACTTGTCCTGCTTGCCGACCGGATCGGCCGAGACCCCGAGAATGGCGGTGTCGGCCTTCACGAATTCGGCGCGCAGGCCGTTGAAGGCAATGGCTTCCTTGGTGCACCCCGGGGTATCAGCCTTGGGATAGAAATAGAGCACCAGCTTGCGGCCGGAAAAGTCGGTGAGGGAAATGGTGCCGCCGCCATCGCGGGGCAGGGTGAAAGCGGGGGCGGGGGCGCCCTGTGGGGGAATTTCAGCCAAGTGCCTTCCTTTCGACGTGTCGGTGTCATACCGCCTGAGCCAGATGCCCTTGCCTGGAAAACAGGATCGTACATTCTGGCGCCGCACCATGCGGGCGCGGGGGCGCCAGTCGGCACGCGGAGGGTGGCATAGGGATGAGCGAAAACGCGAGGCAGCTCAAGCCGGGCG
>NCEH01000124.1:10451-20636 GCA_002304505.1 Rhizobiales bacterium 32-66-11
GCGCGCCATCGAGGAGCGCCTCGGGCCGAATTACAAGGTCAAGATCGGCGCCACCACGATGGAGACCATCGAGGAGGGGCGCACGGTCGTCATCGTCCACGACATCCGCGTCACCGGCCCGGGCGATGAACTCGTCGCCAACGCCCCGAGCGCCGAGGTGGAACTGGAAGGCAGCCTCCTGACGCTGACGCCGCGCGCGCGCAGGATCGATCTGATCGGCGCGGAAATGACGGTGAAGATCGCCGCGTCTGGCTCGGTCGCGGTCGCCACCGGCAAGGGGGCGAAGGCGATCACCACGACCCCGACCGGCGAACCGCTGGTGCCCCCCTTGACCGCCACGACGCCCGCGACGCCCGCGCCCTCCGCTGGCGCGACGCCCGGTGGGCAAGCCCAGCCCGGCGGGCAAAGCGCTGCCGGCGGGCAAAGTGCTCCCGGCGCGCAAGCCCCCGCCGTTGCGGCATCCACCGGCGCGCCGCGCGCGCCGGTGTCGGATCCGCTCGTGCTCAAGGGCCTCGCCCAATGGCTGGAGCAATTGGAGCGCGGCGGGCTCGACGGCGGGGCGCTCCAGGACGTGGGCCTCAAGGACGGCACGCTCGTGGTGCAGAACGAGGCGAGCGGCCGCAAGGTGACGTTCGACGACATCTCGATCCGCCTCGCGCGTCCCTCCCATGGCGGCGTGGTGCTGACCTTCACCGTGAAGAGCCCGCACAGCACCGCCACCCTGGTCGCCACCATCGGCCCGATCGCCGATCGCGAGCGCACCGTCATGCTCGACCTGAAGGACGTCTCGACGCGCGATCTGGTGCAGGCCTTCAGCCAGGATTGGCGGCGCTTCTACATGGACATGCCGCTGTCCGCCTCGCTCAATGCCCGCCTCGCGCTGGACGGCAATGTGCGGGCCGCCAATGCCAAAGTGCAGCTCGGCGCCGGCCAGATCGGCAATGGCGAGGACGTCCTGGAGCGCTTCACCCTGGACGGCGCCGAACTGGCGCTGACGCTCGATCCGCAGCGCCGCGTGGTGGCGATCGACCAATTGATGGCCAGCAAGAATGCCAACAAAGTGGCCTTGCAGGGCGAGGTGAAGGTTCCCGCCGCCATCGAACAGGACTGGCCCTACACCCTGCGGCAACGCGAAGTGGTGTTCGCCGGCCCGGAAATGCCCGATCCGCCCTTGGTGCTCACCTCCGTTGAGGTGGCGGGGCGCTATACCCCGCCCAACAAGCAATTGCTGTTCGAGAAGGGTGGCCTGACCAGCGCCGCCGGCGGCCTCACCTTTACCGGCATGGTGGATTTCGGCATCGACGTGCCGGCCATCAAGCTGAATGCGGTGGGCTCGCGCATGCCCTCCAGCACGGTGCGCCGCTTCTGGCCGGTCTCCATCGCCCCGCCGGCGCGCACGTTCGTGCTGGAGAATGTCACCGGCGGCACGGTGGATGGCTCTACCATCGTCGTGAACATGCCGCTGGACCTGATCGGGCAGAAGGAAATCCCGCTGCCCGAGGATGCGGTTCATCTGGAGATGAGCGGCAGCGGTTTCGCCATCCAGGCGCTCAAGGGCCTGCCGCCGATCCGCGACGCGAAGCTCTCCGTCGTCGTCACCGGGCGCACGGTGCGCGTGAACCTGCCGGAAGGCACTGTGGTGACGCCCGGCAACCGCAAGCTCGCCATGAGCGATGGCGTGTTCTTCATGCCGGATTATTTCCCCCGCGAGCCGCGCAGCCAGATCCGGGTGAAGATCGACGGGCCGGCCGATGCCGGCATCGAAGTGCTGGGCATGGACGCGCTGAAGGGCCCGGCGGGCGCCTCCTATGACGCCGCCACCACGCGCGGGAAGCTCTCGGCCCTGGTGCAGATCAACATCCATTTCCGCAAGGTCGCCGATCCCGCGGACACCGATTATTCGGTGGAGGCGACCCTGACCGATTTCGGCGTGGACAATGTCTTCGCCGGCCAGCGCATGGAAGGGGCGACGGTCTCCGTGTTCGCGACCCCGGCGGGCATCCTGCTGCGCGGCGACGGGAAGCTCGCCGGCGCGCCCGCGACCTTCGAATATGAGAAGAAGAAGGACCAGGCCGACGCGGACCTGCGCGTGAACGCCACGCTGGACGATTCCGCGCGCAGCAAGATCGGCATCGGCCTCACGGCGGTGTCCGGGCCGGTGCTGCTGAAGCTGGTCGGTGCCACCAATAACCAGGACACCAAGGCCAATATCGAGCTGGACCTGACGGCGGCGCGGATTTCAGATCTCATCCCCGGCCTGTCCAAGCCGGCGGGCCGGCCGCTGAAGGCGCGCTTCTCCACGGTGGATACGGGCACGCGCATCAAGATCAACGAACTGGTGCTCGACGGCTCCGGCGCGCTCATCAAGGGATCGCTGGAACTGGCCGACAATGGCGATGTGAACGCCGCCAATTTCCCCACCTTCCAGCTTTCCGATGGCGACCGCGCCAGCCTGAAGGCCGACCGCTCCGGCGACGTGCTGCGGGTGCGCATCACCGGCGACGTGGTGGATGCGCGCGGCATCATGAAAAGCCTCGTCGGCAGCCCCGCCGCGCCCAAGGACCCCAAGACCGGCAAGCCGCCGCGCAACCAGGATGTGGATGTGGAGGCGAAGATCGGCGCGCTCACCGGCAATAATGGCGAGGTCCTGCGTCAGATGGACCTCACCGTGAGCCGGCGCGGCGTGGAACTGCGCAATTTTTCCCTGAGCGCCAAGGTGGGGCGCGAAGGCAATGTCGCGGGCGAGATCCGCAATACCGACGCCGGCCGCCGGGCCCTGTTCCTGCGCACCTCGGACGCCGGCGCGGTGCTGCGCTTCCTGGAGATCTATCCCAAGATCGAGGGCGGCGACATGTGGGTGGTGGTGGACCCGCCGCGCGGCGACAGCTCGCCCCAGGAAGGCACGGTCAACATCCGCGATTTCGTGGTGCGTGGCGAGCCGGGGCTGGAGAGCCTGAGCGCGGCCGCGCGCGATTCCACCGGCCGCCAGGAGCCCGGAACCGCGGTGTTCCAGAAGGCGCAGGCCAAGTTCATCCGCACGCCGGGCAGCGTCACCATTCGCGAGGGCGCGATCTGGGGGCCGGTCGCGGGCGTGACCGTGGATGGCACCATTGATTTCGCCGCCGAGCGCATTTCCATGCGCGGCACCTATGTGCCGGCCTACGGGCTGAACAATCTGTTCAGCAAGGTGCCGGTGATCGGCATGCTGCTGGGCGGGGGACCCAACGAGGGGCTGGTGGGCGTGACGTTCGAGGTCGCGGGCCCCATGAGCGGGCCCACCTTGCGCGTCAATCCCCTGTCCGCCGTGGCCCCGGGGTTCCTGCGCAAGATGTTTGAATTCCGCGATTCCAGCGATACGCCTCCGGTGCGGTAATTGCGCCGCCCGTGCGGGCAAATGCGTCGCGGGCCTTTATTTTCGCGCGTCATCAGAAAATATTAATTGGCCGTTCAAGGCTAAGGTCAAGTTATTTGTGCGGGAACATTTCTCGTGCATCTGCGTTACTCCTTCGCAAGTTTATGCAGGAGCAATAATAATGCGCAAAACCCTACTCGCCCTGACCGCACTTTCCATGATTGTCGCGCCGGTTGGCGCCGTGATGGCCCAGAACGCCGTGACAGTTCAGTCGGACACCTTCGTGACCGCCAAGCCGACCGATGTGCTGAGCTATAATCTCGTCGGGCTGAAGGTGATGAACGGCAACAAGGAGACGGTCGGCGAGATCAAGGATCTCATCCTCTCCAAGGGCGAACTGGCCGGCTACATCGTCTCGGTGGGCGGCTTCCTCGGGATGGGCGAGCGCTATGTGATCGTGCGCCCCAACGCGGTGCAGATCGCCTATTCCGAGTCCGACAAGAAATGGTCGGCGATGATGAATGCCACCAAGGAGCAGCTGAAGGCTGCGCCCGAGTTCAAGTATGAAGGCCGCTGGAAGAGCTGATCGCTTCCTTTGATGTGAAAAAGGCTCCCGAAAGGGAGCCTTTTTTATGGGCGGGCGGCCGCGAGACCGCTCACCTCACACCGGGCGCAGCAGCACGTGCTTCTTCTTGCCGAGCGAGAGCTTGATGACGCCTTCCGCGGTCAGGTCCGCCTCGGTCAGGATCAGCTTCTCGTCGGTCACGGTGGTATCGTTGACCTTGAGCCCGCCGCCCTTGATCTGCCGGCGCGCCTCGCTGGTGGAGGCGACCAGCGAAGCTGAGACAAAGGCGGCATTTGCGGCCAGGCCGGTCTTCAGCTGATCCGCCGCCACCTCGATGGTGGGCAGGTTCATGGCCAGCGCGCCGTCCTCGAAGGTGCTGCGGGCGGTCGCCTTGGCTTCCTCCGCGGCGGCGCGGCCGTGCAGCAGAGCGGTGGCCTCGGTGGCGAGGATCTCCTTTGCTACATTGATCTCCTGGCCCGCGAGCGCGCCGAGGCGGGCGATCTCGTCCAGCGGCAATTCGGTGAACAGCTTGAGGAAGCGCACCACGTCCGCATCCCCGCTGTTGCGCCAATATTGCCAATATTCGTACGGGCTCAGAAGCTCGGCATCGAGCCACACGGCGCCGCCGGCGGTCTTGCCCATCTTGGCGCCGGAGGAGGTGGTCAGCAGCGGCGTCGTCAGCGCGAACAGGTCCGCGCCATGCATGCGGCGGCCGAGCTCCATGCCGTTGACGATATTGCCCCATTGGTCCGAGCCGCCCATCTGCAAAATGCAGCCGTGGCGCGTGTTCAGCTCCACGAAATCATAGGCTTGCAGGATCATGTAATTGAATTCGAGGAAGGTCAGCGGCTGCTCGCGGTCCAGCCGCAGCTTCACCGAATCGAAGGTCAGCATGCGGTTGATGGTGAAGTGCGGCCCGACTTCCCGCAGCAGCGGGATGTATTTCAGCTCGTCGAGCCAGGCCGCGTTGTTCTCCATCTTCGCGCCGGCGGAGAAATCCAGGAACCGCTCGAACACCTTGCGGATCGAGCCGATATTGGCGTCGATCTGCGCGTCCGTGAGCATCTTGCGGGCTTCGTCCTTGCCGGACGGGTCGCCGATCTTGGTGGTGCCGCCGCCCATGAGCGCGATGGGATTGTGCCCGGTGCGCTGGAGCGTGCGCAGCATCATGATGGAGAGCAGGTGCCCGGCGTGCAGGGAGGAGGCCGTGGCGTCGAAGCCGATATAAGCGGTGATCGGCCCTTCGCACGCCTTGGCGTCCAGGCGCTCGGCATCGGAACACTGGTGGATATAGCCGCGCTCGTCGAGCACGCGCAGGAAATCGGAGCGAAAGGCAGTCATTGAGGTCCGCACAACAGGCTTTGGAAAGGCGGCTGGTGTAACAGGTCTGACGCGCGATTGCATCGGGGAGAAGCGCATGCGGGCTCTGGGGCTGATGAGCGGCACGTCCATGGACGGCATCGACGCCGCCTTGATCGAGACCGATGGCGAGAAGGTCTTCTGGCTCGGGCCGTCGGCGACTTATCCCTATGCGCCGCCCATGCGGGCCTTGCTGGAACAGGCCATGAGCGATGCGCGCGGCGTGAATTCCCGCGACGCGCGGCCGGGTGTGCTGGGTGAGGCGGAAGCGCGCATCACCGCCTTTCATGCCGAGGCCGTGCGCGCCTTGCTCGACCAGATGCGCCTTGCGCCGGGCGATGTGGACGTGGTGGGCTTCCACGGCCAGACCCTGCTGCACCGGCCCCATGCGCGCCTCACCTTGCAGATCGGGCTTGGCCAGGCGCTCGCAAGCGCGCTGGGGGTGAAGGTGGTGGGCGATTTCCGCGCGGCGGATGTGGCGGCCGGCGGGCAGGGGGCGCCGCTGGTGCCCGTGTTCCACCAGGCCCTGGTGCACGCGCTCGGGCTTCAGGGTCCGGTGGCGGTGCTCAATATCGGCGGGGTGGCGAACGTCACGATGATCGACGGCGCCGCCGATCCCATCGCCTGCGACACCGGCCCCGGCAATGCCTTGCTGGACGATTTCGTGTTCGCCCGCACCGGCATCCCCTTCGATGCGGACGGGCTCTTGTCGGGCGCGGGGAGGGTGGATGCGGACGCGGGCGCGCGCGTGCTGGCGCATCCCTTCTTCGCGCTGCCGCCGCCCAAATCGCTGGATCGCAACGAATTCCGCACGTTCGTGGCGGAGCGTGCCCCGCTCGATGGCTATGGAACCGAAGACGGGGCCGCGACCCTTGCCGCGATCACGGCGGCCTCGGTGGCCGCCATCGTGCCGCTGCTTCCGGCACGGCCCGCGCGCTGGATCGTCGGCGGCGGCGGCGCGCGCAATCCGACCCTTCTCGCCATGCTCGCGGAGCGGCTCGGCGTTCCCGTGGTGCCGGCGGAGGCGGTGGGCTGGTCCGCCGATGCGCTGGAGGCCCATGCGTTCGGGTTTCTGGCGGTGCGGACCTTGAGGGGGCTGCCGCTGACGTTTCCTTCCACCACCGGCGCGCCGCAGCCGCTCTCGGGCGGAGTGGTGTTTTCGCCGGACTAGGGTGTTTTTTGCCCTGTCCATCACCTCTCCCCGTGGGGGAGAGGTCGACCGCGCAGCGGGCGGGTGAGGGGCTCAGCGGAGCGGCTCCATACCCCCTCACCCCAGCCCTCTCCCCGTGGGGGAGAGGGGGGAGGCAGCGTTTTCGGCAGATGATTTTTAAACCGCACGCTCCGTCCCGCAAGCAGGCGCGGCGGCTCCATCACCTCTCCCCGTGGGGGAGAGGTCGACCGCGCAGCGGGCGGGTGAGGGGGCAGTTTCGAATGCGATGCACGCCCGGCCGGAGCGGCTCCATGCCCTCACCCCAGCCCTCTCCCCGTGGGGGAGAGGGGGCGCGGCGGCGTTTTTCGGCAGATGATTTTATAAACCGCACGCTCGTCCCGCATGTGGGCGCGGCGGCGAAACCCTCAGGCGGCGCTGGTGGTGCGGGCGCCGGGGAGGCGCTTGTCGAGATAGGTGCCCACCACGTTCATCAGCTCGTCGGTCTTGCCGTCGAAGAAATGATTGGCGCCGGGCACGATCTGCTGCTCGATGACGATGCCCTTCTGGGTCTTCAGCTTTTCCACCAGGGTGGCGACCGCCGTGGTCGGCACCACCGCGTCCTTGTCGCCATGGACGAACAGGCCGGACGAGGGGCAGGGCGCCAGGAAGGAGAAGTCGAACAGGTTCGCGGGCGCGGCGATGGAGATGAAGCCTTCCACCTCCGGCCGGCGCATCAGAAGCTGCATGCCGATCCAGGCGCCGAAGGACACGCCGGCGATCCAGCAGGCGCGCGCGTCCGGGTTCACCGACTGCGCCCAATCGAGCGCGGCGGCGGCGTCGGAGAGTTCGCCCGGGCCATGGTCGAACGAGCCCTGGCTGCGCCCGACGCCCCGGAAATTGAAGCGCAGCACCGAGAAGCCGCGGTTCACGAATTGATAATAGAGATTATACACCACGGGATTGTTCATCGTCCCGCCGAACTGCGGGTGCGGATGAAGAATGATCCCGATGGGGGAATTGCGGGTTTTTGCGGGCTGATAGCGACCCTCAAGCCGCCCCTTCTCGCCGGTGAAGATGACTTCTGGCATGGACGTCCGCAACCTCTCGGCGGGCAGCAGCAAAGGCGGGACAGATGCTGTTCGGCCGGGCCGAAACACAAAACTGCCCAAAGACGTCTTCGCGAGGACGTCTTGACTTGGCCTGGACGCCGCCCTATCTATTTAGAATAATTCTAATTTATCCCTTCCGGCCGCGCGATAGTAACAACGCTGCGGGGCAGAGACGGATGAAGTCTGACATATGGATGAGACGATGCCCAATTGCAAGCCTTCGGTCCCGAATGCGCGCTCTGCCGCAGCGCCGGGGCAGGGCTTTGCAATGGCGATGACGATCGCGAGGGCGTGGGCATGAGCGCGGTACCGTCCGCACGGGTCTTTCTCGATCATAACGCCACCTCGCCCTTGCGGCCGCAGGCGCGCACGGCGATGCTCGATGCGCTCGATCAAGGCGGCAATGCCTCCTCCATCCATGCGGACGGGCGCGCCGCGCGCCTTCGCGTGGAACAGGCGCGCCGGGAGATCGCCGCGCTCACGGGCGCCGATCCGCGCGGCATCGTCTTCACCTCCGGCGCGAGCGAGGCCAATGCCCTGGCGCTCCATCCCGCCCTTGAGGTGCGCGGACGGCGGGTGACCTGCGACGTGCTCCTGGTGGGCGCGGGCGAGCACCCGTCCGTGCTGCACGGCCATCGCTTCGCCCCCGAGCAGGTCGAAACCCTTCCTTTGGACACCGACGGCCGGATCGATCTCGAGGCCCTGGATACAGCGCTCGTGCGCCATGCGGCGGACGGGCGGCAGGTGCTGGTGTCGGTGATGCTGGCCAATAACGAGACCGGCATTCTCCAGCCCGTGGCGGAAGCGGCGGCGCTGGCCCATGCGCGGGGCGCGGTTCTGCATTGCGATGCGGTGCAGGGCGCCGGGCGCATCGCGCTCGATATCGCGGCGCTGGGCGCGGATTTCCTCACTTTGTCGTCCCACAAGCTGGGCGGCCCCCAAGGCGCCGGCGCCCTGGTGGCGGGGCATGGCGATAATATTGTGCGCCAGCCGCTGATCGCCGGCGGCGGGCAGGAGCGGGGCCGGCGCGCCGGCACGGAGAATGTCGCCGCTCTCGCCGGCTTCGGCGCGGCGGCGCGCACGGCTGAGGCCGAGCTTTCGGGAGAGGGCGCGCGCCTTGCGGGCTTGCGCGATCGCCTGGAAGCGGGCCTTGTCGCCTGCGTGCCGGATGCGATCGTGCTTGGGGCGAATGTCGCGCGCCTGCCCAACACGGTCTGTGTTATATTCCCCGGTATCAAGGCCGAAACCCTGGTGATCGCCCTCGATCTTGCCCATCTATCAGTGAGCGCGGGTTCCGCCTGCTCCTCGGGCAAGGTCGGTGCCTCCCATGTGCTTAAAGCCATGGGGCTCGCGGACGAGCATGCGCGCGGCGCGATCCGCCTGTCGCTCGGCTGGTCGAGCACGGATGAAGATATCGACGCGGCACTGGCGGCCATCGGCCGCACGGTTCCCCGCGTCAGGAACCGCCCGGAACGGGCGGCTTAGAGCAATTCCAGAAAAAGTTTCTCGACTTTTTAGATCTGGAAATGCTCCAAGCACAGCGTGGCGGGAACAGGGTGGCGGCCGTCTTTACGACAGGGCCTTGCGTCACCCCCTCGCCGAAGGACTTGACCCGCGGGCCTTGACCCCGCGCGGGAGAGGAGACGAGAAGATGCCTGCAGTTCAGGAGACGGTTGATCTCGCCCGATCGATCGATGTGGACCAGTACAAATACGGGTTCGTCACCGATATCGAGAGCGAGAAGGCCCCGAAGGGCCTCAGCGAAGACACCGTCCGCTATATCTCGGCCAAGAAGAACGAGCCGGAATGGATGCTGGAATGGCGTCTTGACGCCTATCGGCGCTGGCTGACCATGGAAGAGCCCACCTGGGCCCGGGTCAGCTATCCCAAGATCGATTTCCAGGATTATTATTATTATTCGCAGCCCAAGCCGAAGCTGCAATCCCTGGACGAAGTGGATCCCGAGATCCTCGCCACCTATGACAAGCTCGGCATTCCGCTGCGCGAGCGCGAGGCGCTGCTGGGCGTGGAAAGCTCCGCCCCGCGCATCGCCGTGGACGCGGTGTTCGACAGCGTGTCGGTGGCCACCACCTTCAAGGCGGAACTCGCCAAGTCCGGTGTGATCTTCTGCTCCATCTCGGAAGCCATCCGCGAGCATCCCGAGCTGGTGAAGCAATATCTCGGCTCGGTCGTGCCGGTGTCGGACAATTTCTACGCCACGCTGAACACCGCCGTGTTCTCCGATGGCTCGTTCGTCTACATCCCCAAGGGCGTGCGCTGCCCCATGGAATTGTCCACCTATTTCCGCATCAATGAGCGGAACACCGGGCAGTTCGAGCGCACCCTGATCATCGCCGACGAAGGCGCCTATGTGAGCTATCTGGAAGGCTGCACCGCCCCGCAGCGCGACGAGAACCAGCTGCATGCCGCCGTGGTCGAGCTGGTGGCGCTGAAGGATGCCGAGATCAAATATTCCACCGTCCAGAACTGGTATCCCGGCGACAAGGACGGCAAGGGCGGCATCTACAACTTCGTCACCAAGCGCGGCGATTGCCGGGGCGACAATTCCAAGATCTCCTGGACCCAGGTGGAAACCGGCTCGGCCATCACCTGGAAATACCCGAGCTGCATCCTGCGCGGCGACAACAGC
>NCEH01000207.1 GCA_002304505.1 Rhizobiales bacterium 32-66-11
CCCCGTTTTCTGGATCACCCCGAGACCCGTGATGGCGCCGGTCAGCGTCAGGGTGGTGCCGGTGGCGGTCTGGAACGTGCCCGAGGAGGTGAAGGACAGCGACCGGTCCGAGGTGAAGCTGTCGGTGGTGGCCAGCGTGCCGCCATCGAGGGTGAGGCCGCCCGTGCCGCCGAGATTGGCGTCGGCGGAGATCTGGAGCGTGCCGGCAGAGAGGGTGGTGCCGCCCGTATAGGTGTTGGTCCCCGAGAGGACGAGCGTGCCGGCCCCGGTCTTGGCGAGGGCGCCGGAGCCGGAGATCACGCCCGACAGGGTCAGCGTGGTGCTGGAGGCCGGGGACAGTGTGCCGGTGCCGGTGAGCGCCACGGCGCGGGTGGAGGTGAAGGTGGCCGTCGTCGCGAACGTTCCTCCGGCGAGGCTGAGCCCGCCCGTGGAGATGCCCAGATTGGCATCGCCGGAGACCTGCAGAATGCCGGCGGAAACGGTGGTGCCGCCACTATAGATGTTGGTGCCTGTGAGGCTGAGCGTGCCGGTCCCGTCCTGGGCGACGCTGCCGGTTCCCGAGATCTCACCAGCGAAGGTGATGCTGTCGGAGCGCTTGAAGGCCAGCACGCCGTTATTGACCACATCGCCCGGAACGGTGCCCGCCGATCCGCCATTGCCGATCTGCAGCGTGCCTGCGGAGATGGTGGTGGCGCCGGTGTAGGTATTGGTGGCCGTGAGAATAAGGGTGCCGGCGCCCGCCTTGGTGAGCGCCCCGGTGCCGGTGATGGCGCTGGATAGCGTGAGGCCGGTATTCTCCGCCTGCGAGAAGGTTCCGGTGCCGGTAAGGGTGACGGCGCGGGCGGAGGTGATGTCGGCTGTGGTCACCAGCGTGCCGCCGGACAGGGCAAGCCCACCCGAGGTGTCGCCCAGATTGGCGTTGGTCGCCACGCTCAGCGTGCCCGCCGAAACCGTCGTGCCGCCCGTATAGGTGTTGGTGCCCGACAGAATGAGCGTCCCCGTGCCGCTCTGCGTCAGCGCGCCGGAGCCGGAAATGATGCCGGAGAGGGTGAGCGTGGTGCCGGTGGAGGGGGCGAAGGTGCCGGTGCCGGTGAGGGTCACCGCGCGCGCGGAGGTGAAGGTTGTCGTGGTCGCCAGCGTGCCGCCGGAGAGCGTCAGTCCGCCGGAGGTGTCGCCCAGCGCGCCGTCTGCGGCCACCTGCAGCGTGCCGGCGGTGACAAAGGTGCCGCCCGTATAGGAATTGCCTGTGAAGCCCAGTGTCAGCTTGCCCGTGCCCGCCTGCGTCAGCGAGCCGGACCCATCCATGGAACCCGAGAAGGAGGTGTCGTTGGAGCGGTTGAAGACGACAGCTCCGTTATTGCTCACATCGCCCAGCAGCACGCCCGAGGTGCCGCCATTGCCGATCTGCAGCGTGCCGGCGGAGATGATTGCGCCGTAATCATTCTCGGTATTGGTGCCGGCGAGGACGAGGGTGCCGGTGCCGGTCTTGGTGATGACCCCCTGGCCGGTGATGGCGCCGGTCAGGGTCAGGATGGTGCTGTCCGCCACCTGGAAGGTGCCGCTGGAGGTGAAGGCGAGCGCCCGGGCGGAGGTGAAGGTGGCGGTGGTGGCCAGCGTGCCGCCATCAAGGGTGAGGCTCCCGAGCTCCCCGCTTGGTATGCCGCCGAGCGGGCCGCCCAGATTGGCGTCGGCGGACACCTGCAGGATGCCGGCCCTGAGCGTCGTGCCGCCGCTATAGGTGTTGGTGCCCGACAGGACCAGCGTGCCGGCCGAGGCCTTGGTGAGCGATCCCGTGCCCGACACCGTGCCGCTGAGGGTGAGGTTTCCAGCCCCTGTCGTGAAGATCGTATTGCTGCCCGACAGCGACACCGCGCGGGCGGAGGTGAACGTGTTGTTGGCGGTGTTGAGCGCGGCGTCGGCCAAAGCGAGGCTGCCCGCGGCATTGCCCAGATTGGCATCGGCCGCGACCTGCAGCGTGCCGGCGTAGACGGTGGTGCCGCCCGTATAGGTGTTGCTGCCGGAGAGAATGAGCGTTCCGGCACCGGCCATGGTGAGCGCGCCCGTGCCGGACACGACGCCCGACAGGGTCAGGGTGGTGCCGGTCGCGGGGGCAAAGGTTCCGGTGCCGGTGAGGGCGACGGCGCGGGCGGAGGTGAAGGTGCCCGTCGTCAGGTTGGCGTTGGCCGCGACGCTCAGCGTCCCGGCGGAGACGGTGGTGCCGCCCGTATAGGTGTTGGTGCCGGAGAGGGTTAGCGTGCCCGAACCCTCCTGCGTCACCGCGCCGGAACCGGAGATTACGCTGGAGAAGCTGACGGCATCCGAGCGGTTGAAGGCGAGGACGCCGTTGTTCACCACATTGCCGAGGATGCGGCCGGACGTGCCCCCGGCGCCGATCTGCAGCGTTCCGGAGAAGATGGTGGTGCCGTTCTGATAGGTGTTGGTGCCGGTGAGCACCAGCGTGCCCGCGCCGGTCTTGGTTAATGCGCCCAGATTGCCCGACACCACGCCGCTAAGGGTCAGGGTGGTGCCGCTGGAGGGCGCGATGGTGCCCCCGCCGGCGCCAATGTTGA
>NCEH01000125.1 GCA_002304505.1 Rhizobiales bacterium 32-66-11
GACCTCCGTGCTGATGACCCCCGACGGGATGACGGTGGAAGCGGAAGCCGCGCACGGCACCGTGACCCGCCATTATCGCGAGCATCAGAAGGGCAAGGAAACCTCCACCAATTCCATCGCCTCCATCTTCGCCTGGACGCGGGGCCTCGCCCACCGCGCCAAGCTCGATGGCAATGACGAGCTGGCCAAGTTCGCCGATACGCTGGAGCAGGTCTGCGTGGACACGGTGGAAGCCGGAGACATGACCAAGGATCTGGCCCTGCTGGTCGGCGCCGACCAGAAGTGGCTCTCCACCACCGGCTTCCTCGACAAGGTTTCCGACAATCTGACCAAGGCCATGGCGGCCTGAGATCCCACCGGACGGGGGGCCCTGTTGCCCCCTGTCCGTTCACGCGTCCGGCGGGGGCTGACGGTCCGCCTCGTCGAGTTCCTCCGGCGAAATGTCGCCGCGCGGGCGCAGCGAATGCGGCGCCTCCTCACGATGCTCCAGATGGGCGATCCGGTCGGCGATTTCCGGCCTCCGCGCCAGGAGATCGGTGAAGTCCTTTCCTTCCAGGATCAGCAATTGCGTGCGCGAGAGCGCCCGCACCGTGGCGCTGCGCAAGCGGCCCGTGCGCAAGGCCATCTCGCCGAAGAAATGACCCTCGCCCAGGCGCAGCGGCCCGGACTCCAGCTCGATCTGCACCTCGCCCGAGAGAATGAAGAACATCGAGCGCGCAACATCGCCGCGCCGCATTAGGATTTCGCCGGGCTCGGCCGTGTGGGAGGAAAGAAGGCGCAGGATTTCCCCGATGCCCGCCGCGTCCAATTCCGCGAACAGCGGCACCCTTGCCACCATGCCCCAGCTCACCACGAACTCGCGGCGGCGGATCACATCCGCGAACGCCGAGGTGATGATGCCCACCGGCAGGGCAAGCATGACGAGGCCTGTGATCATGGTGACGCCCGCCACCATCCGCCCCGCGAGGGTAACCGGCACCACATCGCCATAACCGACCGTCGTCACCGTCACCACCGCCCACCAGGCCGCGAGCGGGATCGAGCCGAACTTGTCCGGCTGCGCCTCGTGCTCCACCACGTACATGACCGACGCGGCGAGCAGCACCACGGCGGAGATGATGCCGAGGCACGCCAGCAGCGCATGCCGCTCGATCCGGATCGCCTCCAGAAGCGAGGCGATGCCCGGCGAATAGCGCGCCAGCTTCATGAAGCGCACCAAGCGGAACAGGGCGAAAATGCGCAGGTCGGCGTTCAGCAACAGCACGAGGCCGAACGGCATGACCGCCAGCAGATCGATGATGGCGGCCGGCGTCGCGGCATAGCTGACACGGGCACGGGTCGGCGGCATTCCGCGAAACCTCGGATTTTCCGGCGCCGCCCACAAGCGCAGGCCATATTCGATCGCAAAGATCACGAACGACGCCAACTCGAACACATGCAGGCTTGAACGATAGGGCGTGCCGATGCTCGGCACGGTTTCAACGATGGCGGCAAAGGTGTTCGCGAGAATGAGCACAATCAGAACGGTATGCACGATCTGCGCGGTGGGATCGCGGACAGAGTCGCGCTCCAGGATGGCGAACATGCGCTTGCGCATGGCGTGCCGCGGCAGGCGCCAGAGGGACAGCGAAGGTGGCGGCTTCTGCCCTGCGGCCGGCATCTGTGGCCGGTTCTCCCTTAAAGCGTGGCGTTGCGCCCTAGGGTGGAGCGACCTAAAAGCGCGACGCCCCATCGTGACACGATGTCAGGCGTTCCGACAAAGCCAAATTCAAGCGGCCCGGCGCCGAATTGCGGCATGGATAACGCGGCGCTTCCCCGCTGCGCTGGTGTGTCGACCGACATAAGCACGCGCCGACGATGCCAGCCGGCGCCTCGCCCCCTGGCACAAGCGATACGCGCCAGCCCCGGCGCAAACCCGCCCCGGGCACGTGCCGGCTGCCAAGCCCGCGCGCCGGCGCCGAAACCGCTCACGGTCCACAGAACGCGCCCTTTGGCCGGCGCCGCCTCGTTGCCAACCGCGGCGAAGCGCCGCTGCGGCCTCACCCTGCCAGAGCACTTTCGATCGCCGCCAAGGCCGCATCCGCCTTGGCCGCATCCGGACCGCCACCCTGCGCCATGTCGGGCCGCCCGCCGCCGCCCTTACCACCCAGCGCCTCGACACCGGCACGCACGAGCTTCTGCGCATCGAACCGCGCGACGAGATCGGCCGTCACCCCCACCACGAGGCCCGCCTTGCCGTCATCGGTGACGCCGACGATCGCGACCACACCCGAGCCGAGGCGCTTCTTGCCCTCATCGACCAAGCTCTTGAGATCCTTGAGCTCAATCCCCGAAACCTGCTTCGCCATCAGCTTCACGTCGCCCACGGTGCGCAGCGGCTCTTCGCCGCCGGCACCGCCCATGGCGAGGCGCTTGCGCGCGTCCGCAAGGTCCCGTTCCAGCTTGCGCCGCTCTTCCACCAGGGCCGTGATTCGCGCATCCAGATCCGAGGGCACGGTTTTCAGGCTCGCGGCCGCCGACTGCAAGGCGGCATTGGCCGCATTGAGATGATGGCGGGCGGTCGTCGCCGTCAGAGCTTCAAGACGCCGAACCCCGGACGCCACCGCGCCTTCCGAGACGATCGAGACGATGCCGATATCGCCGGTGCGCGACACATGGGTGCCGCCGCACAATTCCACCGAATAAGGCGCGCCATTGCCGGGGTCGGTACCCATGGAGACGACGCGGACCTCGTCGCCATACTTTTCGCCGAATAGCGCCCGAGCTCCGGATTCAATGGCCTCGTCCACGGCCATCAGGCGCGTATCGACGGGCTCGTTCCGCAGCACATAGGCGTTGGCGATGTCCTCCACCTGCACCAGCTCGGCCTGCGAGAGGGGCTTGGGATGGCTGAAATCGAACCGCAGCCGGTCGGGCGCCACGAGCGACCCCTTCTGGGCGACATGGTCGCCCAGAACGCGCCGCAACGCCTCGTGCAGGAGGTGGGTGGCGGAATGATTGGCCCGGACCGCCGAGCGGCGCGCGTGATCCACCGAAAGTGCGACCGCGGCTCCGACCCGCAGCGCCCCGTCCTTCACCCTCACGTCATGCACGAAAAGATCGCCCAACTTCTTCTGCGTATTGAGGATTTCGGCAACGATGCCGCCCTCGCCCGCGAGCCGGCCGCTGTCGCCCACCTGCCCGCCGGACTCGCCGTAGAACGGGGTCTGATTGACCACCAGCAGCCCCTGCTCGCCCGCCTTGAGTTCGTCGACCTCGACACCGTCGCGGACCAGGGCGCGCACCACGCCCTCGGCGCTTTCGGTGTCATAGCCGAGGAATTCCGTCGCCCCCTCGCGCTCGCGCAGCGCGAACCAGACCGCGTCCGTCGCCGCCTCGCCCGAGCCCTGCCAGGCCGCGCGCGCATCCGCCTTCTGCCGCTCCATCGCGGTCTTGAATGCGTCGGTATCCACATGAATACCGCGTCCGCGCAGCGCGTCCTCGGTCAAATCGAGCGGGAATCCATAAGTATCGTAAAGCTTGAACGCCACATCGCCGGGGAAGCGCGCGCCGCTGGTCAGACCCGCGCTCTCTTCTTCCAGAAGGCCGAGGCCGCGCTCCAGCGTGCGGCGGAAGCGGCGCTCTTCCAACAGGAGCGTCTCCTCTGCCAGCGCTTATGATTCGCCGCAACACGTAGCCGCGCCCTTCGTTGGACGGGAGCACGCCATCGGCGGTGAGGAAGACCGAGGCGCGCAGATGATCGGCAATGACGCGATGGCTGGCCTTCTGCGGTCCGTCCGGGGAAACGCCCGTCAAGTCCGCGACCTCGGCGATGATCGCCCGCATCAGGTCCGTTTCGTAATTGTCGTGTGTGCCCTGCAACAGGGCGGAAATGCGTTCGAGCCCCATCCCGGTGTCGATCGAGGGACGCGGCAGGGCCAGACGTTCCCCTCCCGGAAGCTGCTCGTATTGCATGAACACGAGATTCCAGATCTCGATGAAGCGGTCGCCGTCGGCATCCGCCGACCCCGGAGGACCGCCGGCAATGTGCGCGCCGTGATCGAAGAAAATCTCCGAACACGGGCCGCAGGGGCCGGTATCACCCATGGCCCAGAAATTGTCGGAGGTGGAAATGCGGATGATGCGCTCGTCGGGCAGACCGGCGATCTTCTTCCACAAGGCGTGCGCCTCGTCGTCCTCGGAATAGACCGTGACCAGCAGCCGGTCCTTCGGCAATTCGAACTCGCGGGTGACAAGGTTCCAGGCCAGCTCGATAGCGCGGTCCTTGAAATAGTCGCCGAAGGAGAAATTGCCCAGCATTTCGAAGAAGGTATGGTGCCGGGCCGTATAGCCGACATTGTCCAGATCGTTGTGCTTGCCGCCGGCGCGGACGCATTTCTGGGAGGTCACAGCCCGCGAATAGGGGCGCTTTTCCATGCCTGTGAAGACATTCTTGAATTGCACCATGCCCGCATTGGTGAACATAAGCGTCGGGTCGTTGCGCGGCACCAGAGGCGAGGAGGGCACTGCCTCGTGGCCCTGCTTCACGAAATAATCGACGAAGGTCGACCGGATCTCATTCACGCCGCTCATGTGCCGGCCACCATACCCTTGACTGGATTTATCCCGACGCGCGGACGGGCGCGGCGTCGGTTCTCACACGGCCCGGAAAACGCCAAGACCCTTATGCGCAAGCGAAGATCGTTTAACGATGCCGTTTCCGCTTGTCCAGAAAAGCGTTTCCAGCGCCTTCGCGCCAAGGTGATCGTGACCCGCCCTCCGCTGCGCGCCGGAGGCGGGGCAAAATTGCCCGCCGCGGCGTAAAAAGGCGGAGCCTGGCTCCGCCTTCTGTTCCCGGAACTCCAGGCGGATCCTCAATCCTCGGCAGCCTCGGCGGACTCTTCCTCGTCTGGACCGGCCAGGATCTGCTCGGCGATCAGACCCGCATTCTGGCGCACCGCCGCTTCGATTCGCCCTGCGACTTCTGCATTCTGCTTCAAAAATGTCTTGGCGTTCTCGCCCTGCGACTTCCGCATTCTGCTTCAAGAATGTCTTGGCGTTCTCGCGCCCCTGGCCGAGCCGCTGGCTGTCATAGGAGAACCAGGAGCCGGACTTTTCCACCACCCCGGCGCGCACACCGAGATCGAGCAACTCGCCGGTCTTGGAAACGCCTTCACCATAGATGATGTCGAATTCCACCTGCTTGAACGGGGGCGCCAGCTTGTTCTTCACCACCTTGACGCGGGTCTGGTTGCCGATCACCTCGTCGCGCTCCTTGATCATCCCGATGCGGCGGATGTCGAGGCGAACGGACGCGTAGAATTTCAAGGCGTTGCCGCCGGTGGTGGTCTCCGGCGAGCCATACATCACGCCGATCTTCATGCGGATCTGGTTGATGAAGATCACCATGGTGTTGGACTTGGATATGGACGCCGTCAGCTTGCGCAGGGCCTGGCTCATGAGGCGCGCCTGCATGCCGGGCTGGCTGTCGCCCATCTCGCCGTCCAGTTCGGCACGCGGGGTGAGGGCCGCGACCGAATCGACCACCAGCACATCCACCGCCCCGGAGCGCACCAGCGTGTCGCAGATCTCGAGCGCCTGTTCGCCCGCATCCGGCTGAGAAATAAGGAGATCGTCCAGATTGACCCCAAGCTTGCGGGCATAGATGGGATCGAGGGCGTGCTCGGCGTCGATGAAGGCGCAGACGCCGCCCTTTTTCTGAGCTTCTGCAACGGTATGCAGGGCCAGGGTGGTCTTGCCGGACGATTCGGGGCCGAAGATCTCGACCACCCGCCCGCGCGGCAGGCCGCCGATGCCCAGCGCGATGTCCAGCCCCAGCGACCCGGAGGGAATGCTTTCAATTTCAATGGCTTTGCCGCTCTTACCGAGCCGCATGATCGAGCCCTTGCCGAAATGCCGCTCGATCTGTGAGAGCGCGGCGTCGAGCGCTTTCGTCTTATCCATGGAGGAACCTTCGACGAGTCTGAGTGTGGACTGAGTCATCGCTGTGTGCTCCGCCGCGTGCAAGGATTATTCGCTATTCCGAATTCGTACCTGTTTTGTTCGATGTTCGCAATATGTTCTCATGCATTTCGGCGCTTATCGCCAAGATTTCGGTAAAGGGGGGACAACTCCAATCCAGCGCAACCGCACCGGCGCGCCTCGCCCCCGCCATTTTGCCCCCTCTTCCTGTTCAGCCTCCGCAGCGCCCGACCTCTCCGCGTCATACGGCTGTTACATCGCTGCCTTAGGAGAGCCGTGTAAACGGTTACATACTCAATTCGGGGAGCCGCCTTGGCGCGCACCGTCACCATCCGCACCGTCGCCGAGCGCGCCGGCTGCTCCATCGCCACCGTCAGCCGCGTCATCAATGGCACGGCGCGGGCAAGCGCCGATGCCGAAGCGCGCGTGCGTGCGGCCATCGCCGAGCTGGAGTTTCGGCCGAGCGAGATCGGCCGTTCGCTGAAGACGCTGCGCACCCGCACCGTCGGCGTCGTGATCCCGAGCCTGACCAATCCCGTGTTTGCAAGCTCGGTCGCCGGCATCGAGGCGGAAGCGCGCGTGCGCGGCCATGCTTTGCTGGTGACAGCCACCGATTACGACCCCGCGCGCGAACGCGCGGTGGTGGATACGCTGGTGGCCCAGAGCGTCGCCGGCCTCGTGCTCACCGTGGCCGATCCCGACACCAACCCCACCCTCGACATGCTGGATGCCGAGGGCATCCCCTACGTGCTGGTCTATAACGAGCCGCAGCGCATTCCCCGTCCCGCCGTCACCGTGGATAATGCCGCCGCCACCCGCGCGCTTACCGAGGCACTGATTGCGCACGGGCACCGGCGCATCCTGTTCATCGCCGGCCGCTTCTCCTCGTCCGATCGCTCGCGGCTGCGCCACCAGGGCTATCTCGCCGCCATGGGCGCGGCAGGCCTTTCGCCCGAGCCGGTGCTGGAACTGGACTATATCGCCGACGCTCCGGCCCATCGCGCAGCGCTGGAGAGCCTGTTCGCGGTGCGGGCGCGACCCACCGCCATGATCTGTTCCAATGATCTGCTGGCGCTCTCCATCATCGCCGCCGTGCGCGCCATGGGGCTTTCAGTCCCCGGCGACATGTCGGTGGCCGGCTTCGACGGCATCGCCATCGGCCGCCTCGTGACGCCGGAACTCTCCACCGTGGACCAACCGACCCGCCTCATGGGTGCACGCGCCATCGAGCGGCTGTTCGACATGTTCGAAGGCGCGACGGGACGGGCGGTGGAGCACCTGCCCTATCAGCTGCGCCTCACCGGCACCCTGGCCGCCGCGCCGCCGGATCCCGGCGCCGCCCCCCAATTCTCCGGTTCGCCCGCGGGCGAATCGCGCGCCCCGGCCGTCTGACGGCCCGCCTTTCGTAACCGCGTTCCCTTGCCCGTCCGGCTCACAGGGCCGGGCACCCCTTCGTGCGACCCTATGAAAGACCATGGCATGAATTTCTCAGCCCTGAAGTCGCTGCTTGCCGCGCCGCTGCTCGCGGCCGCCCTGCTGCCCGCCGCCACGCTCGCACCCGCCAAGGCGGCGGACGCCATCTGCTACAATTGCCCCACCGAATGGGCCGATTGGGGCAGCATGCTCAAGGCCATCAAGGCCGATACCGGCGTCGAGGTGCCGCCCGACAACAAGAATTCCGGCCAGTCGCTGGCCCAGATGATCGCCGAAAAGGCGAGCCCGGTGGCGGATGTCGCCTATCTCGGCGTCACCTTCGGCATCAAGGCGAAAGATGCCGGCGTCACACAGGCCTATGAGCCCAAGAATTTCTCGCAGATCCCCACCGGCCTGAAGGATCCCGAGGGCCATTGGTTCACCATCCATTCCGGCACGCTCGGCCTGTTCATCAACAAGGATGCGCTCGGCGGCGCGCCGGTGCCGGCCTGCTGGTCGGACCTCTTGAAGCCGGAATACAAGGGCATGGTTGGCTATCTCGACCCGTCCAGCGCCTTCGTCGGCTATGTCGGCGCGGTGGCGGTGAACAATGCGCTCGGCGGCTCGCTGGACAATTTCGCCCCCGGCCTCGATTTCTTCAAGAAGCTCGCCGCCAACCAGCCGATCGTGCCGAAGCAGACTTCTTATGCCCGGGTGGTCTCCGGCGAGATCCCGATCCTGTTCGATTATGACTTCAACGCCTATCGCGCCAAATACAGCGAGAAGGGCAATTTCGCCTTCGTCATCCCCTGCGAGGGCTCGATCGTCGTTCCCTATGTGATGACCATGGTGAAGAACGACCCGCATCCCGAAGCGGCCAAGAAGGTGCTGGACTACGTGCTGTCCGACAAGGGACAGGCCATGTGGGCCGCCGCCTATCTGCGGCCGGTGCGCGACGTGCCGCTGCCGAAGGACGTCGCCGACCGCTTCCTGCCCGCCGCCGATTACGCCCGCGCCAAACCGGTCGACTACGGCAAGATGGAAACCGTGCAGAAGGGCTTCTCGGAGAAGTATCTCGCCGAGGTGAAATAGCCGCCGCCCGCCCCGGCTGCCCCTCACCCCAACCCTCTCCCCGGCGGGGAGAGGGAGCCGGCCAACGGTTGCGAGGTCCTGGATAGGCGAGGCCGTTTCTCGCCTCACCTCTCCCCCACGGGGAGAGGTCGACCGCGAAGCGGGCGGGTGAGGGGCGGCGCCCGAGAAAGGCGCAAGCCCCCTCACCCCAGCCCTCTTCCCGCCGGGGAGAGGGGGCGAGCGGCGCTGGCGGCGGACGGGGGGAGACACCTCCCCCAGGCCAAGACCTTCCCCCTCCCCCTTATCCGGGCAGAGGGGCCACCCATAAACTGAGACCTTGGAAAGCCATGAACAGCGCCGATCGACTGGCCAATATCCTGCTGCTGCCGCTCGGCGTGTTCGTGCTCGCCTTCTTCCTGCTGCCTCTGGTGCGGGTGGTGGCGGTGGCCGGCGAGGGGCCAAACGGGATCGCGGAATATCTCGTCATCCTCACCAATCCCCGGCATTTCGCGACCTTGATCGCCACCCTCACGCTCTCCGCCGGGGTGACGCTCGCGACCCTCGCCATCGGCACGGTGGTCGCGCTGTTCCTGGCGCGGAACCGCTTTTTCGGCCGTTCCTTCCTCGTCTCCATGCTCACCTTGCCGCTCGCCTTTCCCGGCGTGGTGGTGGGCTTCATGATCATCCTGCTGGCCGGCCGGCAGGGACTTTTGGGCGGTATCACCCAGAGCCTTGGGCTCGGAAAATGGGTGTTCGCCTATTCCATGGCCGGCCTGTTCGCAGGCTATGTCTATTTCTCCCTGCCGCGCGTGCTGGTGACGCTGATGGCGGCGGCGGAAAAGCTTGATCCGGCGCTGTCGGAGGCGGCGCGCTCACTGGGCGCGGGGCGGTTCGCGGTGCTGCGGGACGTAATCCTGCCGGGGCTCGCGCCGGCGCTGATGGCCTGCGGCGCCATCGCGTTCGCCACCGCCATGGGGGCGTTCGGCACCGCGTTCACGCTCGCCACCCGCATCGATGTGCTGGCGATGACGATCTATACGGAATTCACCCTGGCGGCGAATTTCTCCAGTGCCTGCGCATTGTCGCTGGCGCTCGGACTGATCACCTGGGGTGTGCTGGCGGCAACACGCAATTTCGCCGGTGCCGGCGTCGCGGCGGCGGGGTGAGGGATATGCGCGCGAATCCCCTCATTTTCGCATTTCAGCTCATCGTGACGCTGCTTGCGGCCGCTTTTCTGGTTGTACCGGCCCTCACAAGCATACTTGCGGGCCTTACGGTCAATTATTTCCAGGGGGTACGCTCCGGCCTCACCCTGGAATGGGTGGCGCAGGTGTGGGGGCTTTACGCGCCCACCATCTTCCGCTCGATCCTGATCGCGCTCGGCACGCTGGCCGTCACCTTGCTGATCGGCGTGCCCGCCGCATGGGCGCTGGTGCGGAAGCCCGGACGCTTCTCGCGCCTGGTGGAGGAGATCGTGACTCTGCCGGTCGCCATTCCCGGCCTTGCGCTCGCCCTGGCGCTGATCCTCGCCTATGGCGGCATCCGCGCGTTCCGGGCGAGCGATGCGTTCATCCTGGTAGGGCACGTGCTCTACACTTTGCCCTTCATGCTGCGGGCGGTGATGGCGGTGCTGGCGGCCGTGGACGTGCGCACGTTGGAGGAAGGCGCGGCGAGCCTCGGTGCCTCACCCTGGCAGCGCTTCATCCAGGTGGTGGTGCCCAATGCCCGGCCGGGCATTCTTGCCGGCGCGCTCATGGTGGTGACGCTCTCCATCGGCGAGTTCAACCTGACCTGGATGCTTCACACGCCGCTCACCGCCACTTTGCCCGTGGGGCTCGCCGACAGCTATGCCTCCATGCGGCTCGAAATCGCGAGCGCCTATACGCTCGTCTTCTTCATCATGATCGTGCCCCTGCTGCTCGCCATCCAGTTCGTCGGCGGCGAGCGCCGGGCCATGGACCGGAAAACCCGCCCGTGAGCCACTCTGCCCCGCCCGCCCCCGCCGCCGCTCTCGCCGGCCATGGCGCCGCCATCGCGCTGGCGCGCTGCGCGAAGACCTTCGCCGACGGCACCCGCGCCCTGGAGCCGCTCGACCTCTCCATCGCGGCCGGCGAGACGCTGGTGCTGCTCGGCCCCTCGGGCTGCGGCAAGACCACCACCTTGCGCATCATCGCCGGGCTGGAGGCCCCCGACGCCGGCGGCACCGTGACCTTCGACGGCGCCGACGTGACCGCTTTGCCCATCGAGAAGCGCCATGTGGGCATGGTGTTTCAATCCTATGCTTTGTTCCCCAACATGAATGTGGTGGAGAACGTCTCCTACGGCCTGCGCGTGCGCGGCGTCGCCAAGGCGGAGCGGTTGAAGCGCGCCGCCGAGGTGCTGGAGATGATGCGCATCGACGCCCTCGCGACCCGCCGCATCGATCAATTGTCAGGCGGCCAGCGCCAGCGCGTCGCGCTCGCCCGCGCCCTCGCCGTGCGGCCCCGCGCGATCCTGCTGGACGAGCCTTTGACGGCGCTGGACGCCGCCTTGCGCGACCATCTGCGCACCGAAATCGACGCGCTTTTGCGCAGCCTCGCCATCACCGCGATTTATGTCACCCACGACCAGGCGGAGGCGCTGGCGCTGGGTGATCGCATCGTGGTGATGCGCCAGGGCGCCATCGCGCAGATCGGCACGCCGCGTGAGATCTATTTCAAGCCCGCCGACGCCTTCGTCGCGGCCTTCGTCGGCACCACCAACCGCCTGGAGGGCAGCGTGCGCAACGGCCGCTTCGAGACCGCCGCCGGCTTCCTGCCCCATGCGGGCGCGGACGCGGCGCAAGCGGCGCTGGCCTTCCGCCCGGAGGTGGCGCGCATCTGCCGCCTGGAAGAAACCGGGCTTCACTTCACCATCGCCCAGGTGCATTTCCTCGGCGCGCGCCAGCGCGTGGTGCTCACCGCGCCCGACGACAGCCGCATCATCGTGGAAACCGCGCCCGAGGAACCCCTGACGCTTGGCGCGTGCGTCGGCCTCGCCATCGATCCTTCCCGCCTCGTTTTGGTGTGACCTCATGCTGATTGCCCAGTTGACCGATACCCATATCCGTCCCTCCGGCACGCTGGCCTATGGCGTGGTCGACACCGCAGCCCTTCTAGAGCGGGCGGTGGCGCATCTTCAGGCGCTCACGCCCCGCCCCGAGGTGGTGCTTGTCACGGGCGACCTCACCGATTTCGACCGGCCGGAGGAATACGCCCGCTTCCGCGCGCTCACCGACGCGCTGCCCATGCCGCTTCTGCCGATTCCCGGCAATCACGACAGCACGGCCGGCGTCGCCGCCGCCTTTCCGCAGATCGCGGCGCGGGCGCAGGCGGGCAAGCTGAATTATGTGGTGGAGGACTTTCCCGTCCGCCTCGTGATGCTGGATTCGTCCGTGGCCGGCGCCTCCCACGGCGAACTCGGCGCGGCGACCCTCTCGTGGCTGGACGAGACCCTCGCGGCGGCTGCGGACCGGCCGGCCTTGATCGCCCTCCACCATCCACCGTTTCTCACCGGCATCCGTCACATGGACCTGCAGAATTTGCGCGACGGGGACGCGCTGGAGGCGGTTGTGGCGCGGCACTCCCATGTTCTTGCGGTGGTGTGCGGCCATGTGCATCGCACGATCTTCACCCGCTTCGCCGGGGTGCCGGCCTCCATCGGCCCCTCGCCGGCCCATGCGGTGAGTCTCGATCTCGACCCCGCCGCCCCGCCCACGTTCCACCTGGAACCGCCGGCCCTGCACCTGCATCGCTTCGCCGAGGGGCGGCTCTTGACCCATGTGAGCTTCATCGGGGCCTACGCCGGGCCGCACCCCTTCTTCGGCCCGGACAAGACCCTGCTGGGCTGAGCCGGAAGGGCGGCGGCGAACGCTAAAGTATTTCAGCGTTTTGCGGAACGTTGAGATACTTTACTTATTGCGTTGTCGCATTTTCTTTACGCGAACCGGTGCCTACTTCGCTCGAAAATGCTTTAAAGCTCGCTTTCCTGCGAGACTTCCTGGAGGCGGCTGAGCGTCAGGTCGAGATGACGCTCCAGCACCAGATGCAATCTTTCCTTGTCCCGCGCTTCCAATGCAGCCGCAATCTCGGTGTGCTGCTTGACCGCTTCGGTCCAGATCTTCGGCTTGTCATTGCCGATGAAGCGCACCCGCCGCAGACGCTCCTGCACGGTGCGATGAAAGCGCGCGAGCGTCTCGTTGTGGGACATATCCACCAGTAATTGGTGGAGCTGCTGGTTGCGCTTGAAATACGCGAGACGATTGCGCGCCTCATAGTCGGCAACCATCTCGTCATGGGTGGCGCGGAAGTGGGCGATCTCCTCGTCGCTGGCGATCTCGCACGCCATGCGCGCACAAGTTTGCTCGATCGCGCCAAGTGCGCGCATCATGTCGATGGTCTCGACCAGGGCAAACTTGCGGATAATGGCGCCCTTGTTGCGCACCAGATCCACCAGGCCTTCGCTGGCCAGCGTCTTCAATGCCTCTCGCAAAGGCGTGCGGGAAACGCCGAGTGATTTTCCCAGCTGAACTTCATTGATCCTGCTTCCGGGATCGAGGCGCCCTTCCACGATCATGTCGCGAATACGCATGGCGACTTCATCATGCAGCGTGCGCTGCTGAATCGGCACCTCCTGATAATCCACGACGGCGGTCGGCCCACGGAGCAAGGTCACGGCAAACTCGAAGTTGTTCCCTCTCGTGTCTAGCGCAAAAAAAAATGCTTGCAAGCGCCTGCCCACTGCGTGCAGAACACTGTATGCACTTTGAGAGGGCGGCGATAGATCGCCCCTTGGGAGGAGCCGAGCATGGGATTTTCCACCGCAATCAGCGGGCGGGATCGGTGCGTCATGGGTCTCGCCATGGGCGATCCTGGCGGCATCGGTGCTGAACTGGCCGCCAGAATGCTCGCCGACCCGGCGATCAGCGCAGTCATGCAGCTGGTTGTTCTCGGCAACCGGCGGATGTTGGAGGCCGGCGCAGCCACCTGCGGCCTCAGCCCCGATCTGCCCGACCTGCCACTCGCACGCCTCTCGCGCGACGTGATCCTGTCAGAACGCCGCCATGTGATGGTGGAGGTCGGCGACGCGGCCGATCTGTCCCACCTTGTTCCCGGCGAACCGACCCGCGCGGGCGGCGCGTTCGCACTGGAGAATTTCCGCACCGGCATTCGCCTCACGGACGCGGGCGTTCTGGACGCGCTCTGCTTCACGCCCTTCAACAAATACGCGATGCGCCTCGCCTATCCCTCGTATCAGGACGAGATCGTCTTCATCTCGGAGATCCTCGGCACCGGCGACGGGGTTGCGGAATTCAATGTGGCGGACATCTGGACCGGGCGCGTCACCTCCCACGTGCCGCTCTCGCAGGTCGCCTCCCTCATCAGCCGCGAGGCCGTGCTCGGCCGCCTGATCATGACCGACCGCATCATGCGCGCCGGCGGCGTCGCCCATCCGAAGATCGCGGTGGCAGGGCTCAATCCCCATGCCGGCGACAACGGCAATTTCGGCCGCGAGGAAATCGAGGTGATCGCCCCCGCGGTGGCCGAGGGCCGCGCGCGTGGCATTGATTGCGACGGCCCGTTCTCGCCGGACACGGTTTTCGTGCGCGCCACGCGTGGCGAGTTCAATTCCGTGCTGACCATGTATCACGACCAGGGTCAGATCGCGATGAAGCTGATGAATTTCGAGAAGGGCGTGGTCCTTTTCGGCGGCTTCCCCTTCCCCATCTGCACGCCGGCCCACGGCACCGCCTACGACATCGCGGGCCAAGGCAAAGCGCATCCCGGGGCGATGCGCGCCACGCTGCTGCTGGCCGCAAGCCTGGCGTCCGGCAAGGCGGCCCCTGCCCCCGTCTTGGAATCAAACGCCGCCGTTTCCGCCTGAGCGGACCGCGAGCGAAGAAAAATAAGGGAGATTGCAGTCGTGGATTCTTTCCCGATGGTCGACGCGCATGTCCATTTCTGGGACCCGACCACCCAGAATTATCCCTGGCTGTGCGAAAAGCCGCTGATTCCGTTCCGTTATGGCGATTACTCCGCCATCTGCCGCAAATATTATCCCGAGGACTATAAGAAGGACGCCAAGGACCATCAGGTGGTCAAGACCGTCTATATCGAGGCGGAATGGGACCCCACCGACCCCATCGGCGAGATGGAATTCATCGCCGAGATGCGCAAGCAGACCGGATGGCCCAACGTCGCCGTCGGGCAGGCCTGGATGGATCAGCCCAATGTCGCCGAGGTGCTGGAGCGCCTCGCGGCCTTCCCGTTCGTGCGCGGCGTGCGCCACAAGCCCCAAGGCAGCAAGACGCCCGGCACCTCGGTGCAGA
>NCEH01000126.1 GCA_002304505.1 Rhizobiales bacterium 32-66-11
ACTCATTCCGATCATGCGGTTCGCTCGCGTACTGCGCAGGGACATCGACGCCGTAAACAGCGCCATCGAGCTACCTTGGAGCAACGGACAGACCGAAGGCCAGATCAACCGCCTCAAGACCCTCAAGCGCTCAATGTACGGTCGGGCAGGTCCTGAACTTTTGAGGGCGCGAATGCTACCGCCGCTCCACACAAAGTGAGGAAGAACCTGGTCCAGCTTCCGTGGCCGGGCGTGGCGTCCTTGAGCTTGTCGCCGGCATAGCTGCCGTGGGCGAAGACATGGCGCAGCCATGGATGGCGGAACCGGACCGCCCTGAGCAGGTCAGGAGCGCCGGCGGGATCCTGAATATCGGCCCGGTGGACCTGTACGAAGATCAGGAAGCCGAGCGTGTCGGCGATGATGTGGCGCTTGCGCCCTTTGATCTGTAGAGTCGAGGATGGGCGCGGTGGCGAAGCCCCGTTTCCCGTCCCCGCTCATCAAACCGGACGTGCGGATTTCCCGCATCCGGCTGTCCGACTGGCTTCATCGCAAGGCCCACGGCGACGACCGCCCGCGTTCGCGTCGAAGGCCCAGCACGCCCAATTCCCTGTAGACATTCTCACGGGAGAACCGGTCCGTCCCACGCCCTTGCACTTTGTGTCATTGTCGGAGGAAGTGCCGCGTCCGGTCAAAAACATGCTGATCGACGGCCTCGTATGCGGACGCGAGAGCGCCGTAGGAGAAGTAGGCCGACCATCCGCGCAGGACGCGGTCTACCCCTGAAATTGCTGCATCTCCGCAATTTGCTTCCGCAGCGCTTTCATCTCGTCGAAGCGGCGGCTGACGTCCCTGATCGACGAGGCCATGCCTTCGACCCGACCGGATGTGCCCTTCAGCAGGACGATGGTGAACTCTATGGAGATCTTGCGACCGTCCTTACAAAGGCCGGGGACCGCAAGTAAGTCGCCGGCACCGTAGCGGCTCTCGCCGCTTGCGACCGTCTGGTGGTACCCATCCCAATGGCGGGCGCGGAACGGCTCGGGAATGATGATGTCCAGGGATTGCCCCACCGCTTCCTCTGTCGAAAAGCCGAAGATGCGCTCGGCCCCCGGATTCCAGAACACGATCCGGCCGTTGCGGTCGCTGGCCACCACGGCGTCGGAAGCGCTGTCTAGCAATCCGTTGGCAACGTCAGGACGCCCGATGGTCGCTCCCGCGCCGCCATAGGATGCCGCTGTCCGCTGGGGACCCTGGCCAGCGACATTGGCCTGATCGCTCGGGGCGAGATCCTCATCCGTCAAATCCTCTACGTCGCCAAAGAATTCAGTATGGATGCGCCCTGTGGGCACCCCGGCCTTTGCGAGCCCGCCCATGAACGTGCGCATGAATGGCAGCGGGCCGCAGATAAAATAGTCGGCCTCGGCCACTGGACTGTGGGCCAGAAGCCAGGCCATGTCGAGCCGCCCAGTATGATCGAAGCCGTCGCCAACGGCATCCTGAACCTGGGGGTGGGAGTAGAAGGTGGAGATGGTGATATCGGCCCGCCCCGCCGCCAGCGCTCGGACGTGGGCACCGAAAGCGTGGGTCTGGCCGTCATGGGTGCAATGGACGAACAGGACCGGTGCCGCCGCTGAGGACCGGGAAATGGCCTCCAGCATGCTGACCATGGGCGTCACACCGACGCCTCCACTCAGCAGGACCAGCGGGCGCGTGGCATCATCGGGCAGGACAAACGCGCCGCTGGGCGCCATCACATGCAGAACCGTGCCGAGTTTGGCATGATCGTGCAGCCAATTGGAGACCCGGCCGGAGGGTTCGCGCTTCACCGATATCCGCAGCGTCTCACCATTGGGTATCGCTGAAATCGTATAGTTGCGGGTGACGCTGGGCTGGCCGGGAACGGCTACCTGAAGCGTCAGATGTTGGCCGGGACGATGCGGAGGCACCGCGCTGCCATCCTGCGGTCGCAGGATGAAGGAGGTAATGATGGCGCTTTCATCATGGCGGGAGTCGATGACGAAGGGCCGCCACCCCTCCCATGCGGCCGAAGGGGGCCATTCATCTGGCGCGGTCGCGCGCGCCTCGGTCTCGCTCAGCATCGATCAACTCCCGGCCGTGGGCCCGGGACCGCGGGATCGAACGGGTCGGGCCTTCTTTATCATGCATATAAAATACATTAATGGATATGAAGCAAGAAGAGATGGAGCAAGGCGCGGCGCTGGCGGTCATTCGGCCGGGGTCTTTTTCCGCCGTGGGGGCCTAGCCGCGACCGCACGCATCTCCGGCGGGGGCGAGGCTGCGATCTGCCCTGAGACTCCGGAACTTGCGTCTGATGAGGGAAGAGAAAAGATATGGGCCAGTGCAGCCCGCCGACTGATCAGGTCCGCCAGCGTATAGCGGTCGAGAACCTGCAAGAATGCGCCGACCGCTTCGCAGAGCACTTTGGTCAGGCCGCAGGCCGGTGCGATGACGCAGTTCGGGCAATCCACGAGGTCGAACCCCTCCTCGGTATGCCGGATGATTTCACCAATGTTCAGAGACCCTGCCGGACGGGCAAGGCGGATGCCGCCGAAGCGGCCACGAACACTTTCCACATATCCGGCCCGCGACAGATCATTTACCACCTTCATGAGATGGTTCTGCGAAATGTCAAAGCCGCGCGCGATCTCTGCGATGGAGCAGAGCCGATCTCCGTGCGTTCCAAGATACACCAGCACCCGCATGGCGTAGTCGCTGTACAGCGTCAGTCGCATGGATCCCCCGCGCGCACCCAATGCGTCGATATATGTATCGCATTTGCATATATCGAGTCGCGCTGATACATGTATTCCATATGCATGTATCAGCATGCACTGCCGTCTCGCATGGTGAGAGCTGCATCCTGCCCCGCCGCCTCTCTCGCGAGAGAGGCCGGCCATGACGCGCGACCCTGCTCCTGGACGGTGTTTCCATCGCTTGTAACGCGGCGACCCGCGCCGTCTCTGGGAGAGAAGAATGTCGCAGACCCTCAGCAATCAGACCGTGCTACTCGTGAAGGCGACCGTCCCCGCGCTTGAGGCCCACGGGCTCGAAATCGTGCGGGAGATGTATGACCGGATGTTCCAGAATCCGGAAATCCGCGATCTCTTCAACCAGTCCCATCATGGCGATTCCGGCTCGCAGCCGCGGGCGCTGGCGACGGCGATCCTCGCTTATGCTGCCAATATCGAAAACCTCGCGTCTCTTGCGCCCGCCGTCGAGCGGATCGCGCAGAAGCATGTGGGGCTTCAGATTCTGCCCGAGCATTATCCCCATGTGGCCGAGGCGCTGCTGGGAGCGATCAAGGCGATCCTGGGTGACGCCGCAACCGACGACATCCTCGCGGCGTGGGGGGAGGCCTATTGGTTTCTCGCCCATATCCTGATGGCCCGCGAAACCCGCATCTATCACGAGTTGGCGACTGCGGATGGTGGCTGGACCGGCTGGCGCGCGTTCGCCGTGGATGCGGTTCAGCCGGAGAGCGAGATCATCACCTCCTTCGTCCTGCGTCCCGCTGACGACAAGCCGGTGCTCCGCCACAAAGCGGGACAATACCTCACCTTCTGGCTCGAGATTCCAGGTCACGCGCCCATCAAGCGCAACTATTCGATCTCGAATGCCGCCAACGGCGAGACCTACCGCATCTCGGTGAAACGGGAGGACAAGGGGCTCGCATCCACTTGGCTGCACGATCAGGCCGTGCCCGGCACGGTGCTGAAGGTCGCGCCGCCGGCCGGCGAGTTCTTCCTCGAGGACCGTCCCGAGCGCCCCGTCGTCTTGCTGTCCGGGGGCGTTGGTCTCACACCCATGGTGGCGATGCTGGAAACGTTGGTAAATAGGCACCCCGAGCAGCCCGTGCATTTCGTCCATGGCACGCTTGATGGAACCACCCATGCCATGTCCGCTCAGGTCCGAGGCCTGGCGGCCACGGGGCGGGCAGCGAAGGTGACCACCTTCTATGAAGCCCCGCGCGCACAGGACGTCGTGGGTCGAGACTTCGACATTGCCGGCCGCATCGATGCCGAGTGGTTGACGGCACATACGCCGCTACAGGATGCGGATTATTTTCTGTGCGGGCCGCGGCCGTTCCTGCGCGCCCTGGTCGCCGCGCTATCGCTTTCGGGCGTTGCATCCGATCGTGTTCATTACGAGTTCTTTGGTCCGGCCGACGAATTGCTTGCCGCCTGACCGAAGGCGCGCAAAAATCAACGGGGCGAACGCTTTTCGCCTCGTTGGTCCCGTGCCGCCGCCATCACCGCGATGCTCGGCTCAAGATGCCCCGCCCGCCAGGTTCCGCAATCCGCTGAGATTCATGATTGTGCCTAGGCAGCGGACTCATAACGCATTGATCCAGATGCGTGTTGCGGCGAGCTTGAGGGCGGCGAGGAAGTTGTCCGGGCGGCGATCGTAACGCGTGGCGAGGCCCCGCATCTGCTTGATCCTGTTGAAGAAGCGCTCGACGAGGTTCCTTTGGCGATAGAGCCACGGACTGAAGGCGAAGGTGCGCTTGCGGATCATGCGCGGCGGCACATTGGCAAATCCGCCGCGCTCCGCCGTCTCGGCGCGGGTGGCGTCGGTATCATAGGCCTTATCGGCGAGCAGGATGCCGTCCGGTGCGAGCCGGGCCAGCAGTTCGCGCCCCGCCGGTGCATCGCCCGCCTGTCCGGCAGTCAGGGCGAGATGGATCGGCCTGCCTTCAGCATCGACCAGAGCGTGGATCTTGGTGGTCAGCCCACCCCGGGAGCGTCCCATGCAACGATCGTCGGTGCCGTCTTGGCCCCCTTTTTGATCGCGGCGCCATGCTGGTGAACGCGAACGCAGGATGAGTCGATCATCACGATGTCGCCGTCATAGGCGGCGGAGACCGCTTCCAGCAGCTTGTCCCAGACCCCGGCCGCCCGCCAGCGAACGAAACGGTTGTAGAGGGTTGTGCGCGGACCATAGCGCTCCGGCACATCCCGCCACGGCGCCCCGGTGCGGAACCGCCAGAGGATGCCGTTGATCACCCGGCGGTCATCCACCCGCGCAACCCCGCGCGGCTTGTTTGGCAATAGCGGGGCGAGGATCGCCCATTCCTCGTCGGTCAGTTCGTGGCGGCGCATCTCTCAGGCTCCCGGTTCGGGAGCTTGAATCACGACACGCTCAGACGCGCAAATTTATGGGGCCACCGCCTAGGCTCAATCCGGTAGGTCAACCAGGGGATCCGGCTTGGCGTAGGCGACGAGGGCCGACCGATCCGTGAACTCGACCCGCGCGCCCTTTGTCCGAACCCCGTATTCCGTGAGCGTGGCAAAGGCGCGGGATAGATTCTCGGGAGTCATGCCGAGCCGGGCCGCAAGCGTGCGCTTCTCGACGGAAATTTCCATCGTTCCGTTGCCGCCCTGCTCAAACTCCGCGCGAATGAGCCAGTTGGCCAGCCGCTCCGCCCCGTTGCGAAGCTTCAGGTTTTTCAGATCCCTTATGGTCCGCCGGTAGTCGTCCGCGAGCTTCATCACCACCGCCCGCATGAAGGCGGGGTCGGCCTCCATCGTCGCGCGAACATTCTCAGCCGGCAGCATGAGGATGAGCGATCTTTCCAGGGTCCGCGCCGACTGGAGGTAGACCTGATCGTTCAGCACCGCGGCCAGGATGAAGAGACCCACCGGGCGGACCAGCTCGATGGTCGTCTCCCGGCCTGCGGTTCCCGCGAACAGCTCCGCCGCCCCTTCCACCACCACGTGCAGGAAGTCCGCCCGGTCGCTTTCCCGGATCAGCACCACGCCCGGCGGAAAGCGCTGCAGAAACCCTGCCGCCAAGAGACGCGCAAAGGCGTCCTGCGCGACGTCCCGGAACAGCGGCAGCTCGCGGATCGCCGCGGCATCCTCGACCCTCATGGGCGTTCTCTCGTTATTTTCGATCGACGCGTATCGCTTAACATATGTCAATTGAAGAGTAAATATAGGTCATTCTATAGCGAGTATATTATCATATAACTTAAAAATTCTCGGATATTCATCTGCTGTATCGGCCTTCGTCTGTTTATTCTGATTCAAATCAAAGTTGATGGTCCGAAGTTGAAGCAGTTTCCGGTTCGGGCGCCGTGCAGATGCGCCTGAGAAAACCGCCCGAGATCCATCATGCATGCTATCCAAGACGTCGATCGCGGAGATCAGCGCACGTCGCTCGCCATGAGCACGGTTGCCTTCACCGTCTGTTTTGCGGTCTGGACCATCTTCTCCATCATCGGCATCCGCATCCGGCAGGACCTGGGTCTCAGTGAAACCCAGTTCGGCCTCCTCGTCGGCACCCCGATCCTTACCGGCTCGCTGATCCGCGTGGTGCTCGGCATCTGGACGGACAGATACGGCGGACGGGTGGTGTTCACCGCCACCATGCTCGCCGCCGCAGCCGCGACCTTTCTGCTGTCCTATGCCCACACCTATCCGCAGATGCTGGTCGCCGCGCTCGGCGTCGGCATCGCCGGCGGGTCGTTCGCCGTGGGCGTGGCCTATGTCTCGCGCTGGTATCCGCCGGAGCGGCAGGGCACCGCGCTGGGCATCTTCGGTGCCGGCAACGTGGGCGCCGCGGTCACCAAGTTTCTCGCCCCGTTCGTGCTCGTGGCCTTCGGCTGGCAAATGGTGGCGCAGGTGTGGGCGGCCGGCCTCGTGCTGATGGCCGCGGTATTCTGGTTCACAACCAAGGATGACCCGGTTCTCGTCGAGCGGCGGCGCTCCGGCGTGAGGCCCAAGAGCGCCTGGCTCGAACTCGAACCCCTGAAGAACGTCCAGGTCTGGCGCTTCGCCATCTATTATTTCTTCGTCTTCGGCGCGTTCGTCGCCCTGGCGCTCTGGCTGCCCCAATATCTCATCAACGTCTATGGGCTGGACATCAAGACCGCCGGCATGATCGCGGCGTTCTTCTCCGTGCCGGCCAGCCTGTTTCGCGCCTATGGCGGCCACCTATCCGACGTCTATGGCGCGCGCCGCGTGCTCTACTGGACCTTCCTAGTGGCCATCGCCGCGACCTTCGTCCTGTCCTATCCGCCCACCGATTACGTGGTGCACGGGGTCAACGGACCGATCGCATTCCACCTGGAGACGGGGCTGGTCGCGTTCACGGTCCTGGTGTTCGTGCTCGGCTTCTTCATGGCCCTCGGCAAGGCGGCGGTCTACAAGCACATCCCCGTCTATTATCCCGGCCATGTGGGCTCGGTGGGCGGTCTGGTGGGCATGATCGGCGGCCTGGGCGGGTTCCTCCTGCCCATCCTGTTCGGCGTGCTGCTCGACCTCACCGGGCTCTGGACCAGCTGCTTCATGGCGCTGTTCGTCCTGGTGTCCGGCGCCCTCGTCTGGATGCATGTCGCGGTTCGCCAGATGGAACGGGAAGCCGGCGGCGAGACGCTGGCCAAGCTGCCGCAATTCCCTGAAATGCAGGGCATGCCCGAACCAAGGGCCATGGCCGTCCCGGCGAAGGGTGGCATGCTTACCGACTGGCGCCCGGAAGACCCGGATTTCTGGACCCGGACCGGCCGCGCCATCGCCCGGCGGAACCTGTGGCTCTCCATTCCCGCACTGCTGCTGTCCTTCGCCATCTGGCAGGTGTGGTCGGTGGTGGTGGCCAAGCTGCCGTTGGTAGGCTTCACCTTCACAACGGACCAGCTGTTCTGGCTCGCTGCCCTTCCGGGCATCTCCGGCGCCACGCTGCGGATCTTCTATTCCTTCATGGTGCCGATCTTCGGCGGCCGGCTGTGGACCACGCTCACCACCTGGTCGCTGATCATTCCGGCGCTCGGAATCGGCTATGCGGTGCAGTATCCCGACACGCCCTATGTGGTGTTGCTGATCTTGGCCCTGCTGTGCGGCCTCGGCGGTGGCAACTTCGCCTCCTCCATGGCCAACATCTCCTTCTTCTTTCCCAAGGCGGAGAAGGGCAATGCCTTGGCGCTGAATGCCGGCCTCGGCAATCTCGGTGTCAGCGTGGTGCAGTTCGTGGTGCCTCTGGTCATCACCATGGGGGTGTTCGGCTGGCTGGGCGGCGACCCGGCGATGGCGAAGGGCGCGACGGGCCCGGTACCTCTGTGGCTGCAGAATGCCGGCTTCATATTTGTGCCGTTCATCGCGCTCTCGGCCTTCGCGTCTTGGTTCGGCATGAACGACATCGCCGATGCGAAGGCCTCGTTCGCCGAGCAGGCGATCATCTTTCGGCGCAAGCACAATTGGATCATGTGCTGGCTCTATACTGGCACGTTCGGCTCCTTCATCGGCTATTCCGCCGGCTTCCCGCTGCTGTCGAAGATCCTGTTTCCGGACGTCAACGCGCTGCAGTTCGCCTTTGTCGGACCTCTGGTCGGTGCGTTGTCGCGCTCCGGCACCGGCTGGCTGGCGGACAAGTACGGTGGCGGCCGCGTCACCCTCTGGGCGTTCGTGCTGATGATGGCGGGCGTCTCCGGCGTGCTGTGGTTCATCGGCGTCAAGGACCAGGCGGGCGCGTTCTGGGGCTTCTTCGCCTCCTTCCTGCTGCTGTTCTTCGCCACCGGCGTCGGCAACGCCTCCACGTTCCAGATGATCCCCGCGATCATGACCAAGGAGATGGCCCGGCTGATGCCACTGGCCGACGCCGAGGTCCGCCGCCGGCAGGCGGAGAAGGAATCCGCCGCCATCACCGGCTTCACCTCGGCGATCGCGGCGTTCGGCGCCTTCTTCATCCCCAAAGGCTACGGCACCTCCATCGCCCTCACCGGCGGGCCCGAGGCGGCGCTCTGGGGCTTCCTGATCTTCTATGTGAGCTGCCTCGCCATCACCTGGGCCGTCTACACCCGCAAGAGCGGCCTGCTCCACGACATCGAGCGCGCCAAGCGCGGCGCGTCAATCCATCCGGCCGCAGCCGAATAATTAAGGGCGAGACTGATGTCCCATTTCCTCGATCGCCTCACCTTCTTCAAGAAGACCGTGGATGAATTCTCCGACGGCTACGGCATCGTCACCAACGAGGACCGCTCCTGGGAGGACGGCTACCGCAAGCGCTGGCAGCACGACAAGATCGTGCGCTCCACCCATGGCGTGAACTGCACCGGCTCCTGCTCGTGGAAGATCTACGTCAAGGGTGGGATCGTTACCTGGGAGACCCAGCAGACCGACTATCCCCGCACCCGCCCGGACCTGCCCAACCACGAGCCGCGCGGCTGCGCCCGTGGCGCCTCCTACAGCTGGTATCTCTATTCCGGCGCGCGGGTGAAATATCCGATGATCCGCGGACGGCTGCTGAAGCTGTGGCGTGCCACGCGCGCCGAGCTGCCGCCGGTGGCGGCCTGGGCCTCGATCGTCGAGGATGCCGGCAAGCGGACATCCTACATGAGCGTGCGCGGCCATGGCGGCCTAGTACGGGCGACCTGGGACGAGGTCAACGAGATCATCGCCGCCGCCAATGCCTATACGGTGAAGGTCCATGGCCCGGACCGGGTGATCGGCTTCTCGCCCATCCCCGCCATGTCCATGGTCTCCTATGCGGCGGGCTCGCGCTATCTCTCGCTGCTAGGCGGCGTGTGCATGTCGTTCTACGACTGGTATTGCGACCTGCCGCCCGCTTCGCCCCAGACCTGGGGCGAGCAGACCGACGTGCCCGAGAGCGCGGACTGGTACAACGCCGGTTTCATCATCGTCTGGGGCTCCAACGTGCCGCAGACCCGCACGCCCGACGCCCATTTCTACACCGAAGTGCGCTACAAGGGCACCAAGAGCGCCGTCGTCAGCCCCGACTATGCCGAGGCGACCAAGTTCGCCGACATCTGGCTCAATCCTAAGCAGGGCACCGACGCCGCCCTGGCGCTCGCCATGGGCCACGTGATCCTGCGGGAATATCACCTCGACCGGCAGGCGGCCTATTTCGAGGACTACGTCCGGCGCTATTCCGACATGCCCTTCCTGGTGCGCCTCGTGGCGCGGGACGGCCGTCTGGTGCCGGAACGGATGCTGCGCGCCTCCGATCTCGACGGCGGCCTCGGCGAGGACCGGAATCCT
>NCEH01000127.1 GCA_002304505.1 Rhizobiales bacterium 32-66-11
TCAAAGGCCTCACGCCCTACGAGTTCATCTGCAAATGCTGGACTTCAGAGCCAGAGAGATTCATCCTCGATCCAATCCAGCAAATGCCGGGACTGAACACGTAGCGAGCCGCAGTCGTTCGCCTAGGACTGGATCGGCAAGATAAGCGCGCGCCTCTTCGATTGAGGAGAGACCGTAGAACTGGGCGGTCGGCGAGAAGCCGAGACCCCTAATTGCGGGAACACGAACCACATCCAATGGGTCTGCTTTTGGCCCCTGAGTAGCTCAGCGAGCGCGGTCTCGAAGATCCGTCCTTGTGCCGTCCTGAACCGTTCCAAACCGTACGGATCGGTGACGCTCATGGTTCCTCCTCCCCATCAGCGAGCTCAATCCAGGTTGGAGCCTGATCGCTCGCCTTCTCCCAACCGCGCACCGCCCCATCGACCTCCGCGGCCGTGAGGCGATCAGCGACTGCCGGGCTCAAGAGAAGATGATCGAGCCGCTGACCCGCATTGCGACCCCATGCGTTTCGGAAATAGTCCCAGAAAGTGTAGATGCGCTCATCGGGGTGCAACTTGCGGAGGGCGTCGGTCCAGCCCTGCGCGATCAAGGCTTGGAAGGCGCTGCGGACCTCGGGCCGGAACAGCGCATCGTCGCGCCACCGCTCCGGCTTATAGACGTCGAGATCGGTCGGCATGACATTGAAGTCGCCGACCAGCATCACAGGGACCTCAAGCTCGAGCAGCTCCAACGCATAGCTTGTCAGGCGGTCGAACCAGCGAAGCTTGTAATCGAATTTCGGGCCTGGAGCGGGATTGCCGTTGGGCAGGTAGATGCAGCCGATGAGCATGCCGCCAACCGCTGCCTCGATGTACCGGCTGTGGCTATCATCCGGATCCCCTGGAAGCCCGCGGCGCGTCTCTATCGGCTCGGCCCCACGCGCCAGGATCGCCACCCCATTCCAGCTCTTCTGGCCATGCCACACGGCGCCGTACCCTGCCTGCTCAATCTCGCGACGAGGGAAGCGATCGCTCGGGGCCTTCAGCTCCTGAAGGCAGACCACGTCGGGCTTCGCCTCCGCCAGCCACCGCAAAAGCACCGAGAGCCGGCCGTTCACACCATTGACGTTGAAGGTTGCCACCTTCATCGCGGGAGGGCTAACGCTTCTGGTCGCCCTTGTCGCCCTCTCCGGGTTTGACCTTCGTCTTGGCCGATTTCCGCACGTCCTGCGCCAAAGACTTCCCGACGTCGTCGGATTCCTTGAACTGCCCCTTCTCGTCACGCCGGACGTAGCGCTTGTCCTTGCCAGTATCTATGAGTTCTCGTTTTGCCATGGAGGCTCTCCCTTGCGTGCTGCGGTTTTAACGCCCGAGCCCGGTTTTTGATCAGGTCGCCCACTCCGCAATGTCGCAATATCCTCGCTGGCCTTCGGGCAAGCCGCCGCCAATGCGGCCTGCTCGATTGCTGCCAGGACGGCTGGATCGGGCGACATGAGTTCCCGCCACCGGCTTCCATTCACGGAACGGTGCCACCCAGCCTATCGATCTCGCTCCGGATCAGATTCCGGTGCTGGTCCCATGTGGTCAGAGCCAATTCCATCTGAGCGAGCAATGCCTCGGCGAGCGCCGTGTCATGCCCCTCCGACCGAAGCCCCTCGATCATGAGGGATTGCGCGGCGATCCGCGCTCGTCCCTACACGATGTGCCGGTCCGCCATAGAGAGGGCTGCCACCGTATTCCAAGCTTGGCATCGGACCCTCTGGGGCGCCGTCCGCAAGGACGGAGCGAGCATGCGCGCTCACGACCGCGAGTGAAAGAGGCCGCGGCTGGCTTCCGTGAAGACCTAACTTAGGTTGGTACGGACATCGTCCCCCTGTGCGAACGTCGATCACCTGGGGGGCCCAGGAGCGTGCAGATGACCGGGACGCGATTCACTTTCAACCGCCGCGGGGTCATGGGGCTTTTCGGCGGTCTTGCAACCAGCATGGCCTGCGCATGCGGAAAAGCGCGGGCGCAGCCGATAACGGGGGAAGAGAGATCAACCAAGAGCACGGTGCTCGGAATGGGCGCTGACATGCTTCAGAGCAAAGGCCCCATCGACACCATCAACATGTACCTGAACGGGTTTCATTTCTATGCCGACGATATGGGACGGCAGATTGAGGCGCATCACTACTGTTCACATGTGAACGAGGATTTCTTCCAGTGCGTGATCTACGATGACAACAAGGGGGGCGCCCGGCTCATCGGCATTGAGTACATTGTCTCCGAGCGCATCTTCAACACGCTCCCCGCCGAGGAGAAACGCCTCTGGCACAGCCATCGTCACGAGACGACTTCCGGCGAGCTTGTGATGCCGGGTATCCCAGGTCCCGTGGAGCACACGGCCATTGCGATGCTCGTGAACACGTACGGCAAGACCTGGCACACGTGGCAGGTCGACCGCGACAGCAAGCTCCCGATCGGCATCCCCCAACTGATGATGGGGTTCACCACAGACGGCCAACTCAGCCAGAACATGATCCAGGATCGTGACCGCCGGCTGGGCACGGACACCGCCGATACGCGCAGATCCCGCGAGGACCTCGCGAGATCCTCCCCTCCTGTAGCCGCCGGCGCCGATGGATGGACAAAGGGCCGGTCGCCGCAGCTCGTTCTGACAGAGACGCCGCTGCAAAACCGCCGCGGGTAATTACAGGCCTGAACGATCCTGAGCGTTTGGAAGGGACGCCAGGCTCAAGACCAAGAGGGGACGGTCACGCGTGGAGAATCTGCCAGGGTCCAATAATCTGCTATCGGTGCAGCTCGCGCTGTCTCCTGCGAGGCGTTCCTGAACCGCAGCAGGTTTATTTGGCGAGAATCGAACGACACATGTCTTGGGGATGACATGCCCGCCGAGCTATGGGGGCCAGCTCCCGTCGTCGAACCGCTTTGTCTTGGCTTCGTGACCGCGCCGCCTTCCCTTGCGGAGTCAGTAGCGAGGCTCACGGGTGCGGTTGATGACGACACTTGGGTGCTATATCGCGACCCAAATGCTCCAGCAGAGACACGACAATGAAAACTTGGGTCACACTGCTTTCCCACCGAAGCTATCTGCCTGGAACGCTTGCCCTGCAACGGTCCCTGAGCGCCGTAAGTAGCACCTATCCCCTTCTTGTTATGGTGACGGAGAGTCTTGATGACGAGGCGCGTGATGCGCTGGCATCGGAGGGATGCATTCTCCGGGACGTAAATCCTCTTCTGCCCCCGGCCGAGCGCCAGCTGGACTACGCGTCCCCGCGGTTTGCCCACACATGGACGAAGCTTCGCGCCTGGGAGTTAAAGGAGGTTGACCGAGCGGTGTTTCTCGATGGGGATATGCTCGTGCTCCGCAGTATGGACGAGCTGTTCGACTTGCAGTTACCGGCTGGGGGAATTGCGGCGTGCCGTGCTTGCCTTTGCAATCCCGACCATAACCCGACATATCCGGCGCATTGGATTCCGGAGAATTGCCCCTACACATTTAATGAAACCGCGCGCGAGCTCCTGTTGGCCTCGCCAAGGGACTATTTGAATGCTGGGCTGTTTGTGTTCGAGCCTAACCCTTTGGTCTTTGATGCCATCGCTGCACGGCTGAATGCACTTCCCGATGGCGCTTCCGCCCCATTTTCAGACCAGGATTTGATAAACGCCCACTTCTCCAATAATTGGATTATTCTGCCTTATATCTATAATGCCCTAAAGACGTTATCGAAATCCCATAGCAACATGTGGTCTTTGAAGGCCATAAAGAACATCCATTACATTTTTGACAAGCCATGGGAACAGTTCGCGCGCTCGCCAGATGACCCGTATGCGGACCTCAATGAACTGTGGTGGAAGTTCTGGCAGCATGGGGGCGAAACCCGAAGGTCATAAGCCTGCCTGGGGTGGCGCTTTCGGAGTGGCTGTGTAGTGCGGACATCTAGAGCGTTTTATCCCTGTGTGGAGACGGGCCGCTCCGCCGGGACGAACATCAGGACTGCGCGATTTCGCCCTGGCGCCGGTGCGCCAAGACGTAGGATAGCGACCACCGATGACAATGGAAACACCATGGTGTGCCAGCGCCTTCTCTCCGCCCTCTCCGGCCTCCTCCTCTCCGGCCTCGCCTGCTTCGCAATCGCCCCGCTTCTCGGGTCCCCAGCCGAGGCACAGGCCATCACATGCCCCGGTCCCGGCGGCGGTCCCTCGGGCGCGCGGCAATGCCGCTACCGCTTCGATGCCGCGAACTATTATCCGACCCCCGAGGGCGGTCCGTGGGTTCATGTGGACCTGCTCAGCATCACCAAGGAGCGCCTCCAGGCACTACGCGACGGCAGCACCAAACAGCCGGTCTTCCCCGGCGGCGGCGCGCCCGTGCTGCCGCGGCTCGGCATCGTGCACGCCTATATCTGCCTGAGCAGCAGCCCCTCGCCCGCGAATAACTGCCCGAATTACGGCACGCTGGGCGCCAGCGGCGCGACCTGGAGCATCCCGGAACAGTTGAAAGACAAGCTGGCCCTGGTGCGGGAAACGGGCCTGAAGGTCATCCTTCGCTTCATCTATAATTTCGGCCCGGAGACCAGCCATTACGACGCTGGCGACAGCACCTGCGGCGTCACCAACGTGCCGCCCGACCGCTTTATCTCTGACATCCTGACCGACATGCAGGCAGTCTCTACCGTGGTGCTGGAGAATGCGGACGTGATCTACGCGCTGGAGGCCGGCTTCATCGGCTATTGGGGCGAATGGCACAATTCTTCCTGCAGTGAGAACGCGACGCCGGACGCCCACAACATCTTCCTCGACCAGCTCCGGAGCACGTTCCAGTCCCGGCTTAATCTGGAGGTGCGCTATCCTTATGTCCTGCTCGACTATGCCAAGCACAAGGGCAGCGCGCCCCCGAACTACAGGGCGCTCCGCCTCGGCATCCATAACGATGCCTTTGCCTCGAGCCGCGACGACCTCGGCACCTTCACGAGGAAGGAGGGCTATCCCCCCGGCAAGCTTCGGGCCGCCGCCCAGGCCGCCGGCGCGGCGCTGACCACCACGGGCGAGTTCGCTCAACCCTATCCCCCGCGACAAGGTTGCCGGCCATTCCTCCGCTACGCCCGGCGCTATTCGCTCTCGAGCCAGAACATCCAGAGCGTCTCCAGTGTCCTGAAGGGGTGGTATGACAGCAAGCCGCCCTGCTATGCAGGCATCATGCGCGCCATCGGCCCGCATCTCGCCCTGGACAGCGCGTCCTTCTCCCCGGCCGGCATGGCGCCGGGTCTTGGGCTGACCGTCCGCGTGAGCCTGCGGAACTTCGGCATGAGCCGCTTCGCGCGCAACCGCCCGATCCTGCTCTATGCGCGAAAGACGTCGGACAGCGCCCCGTTCCAGATCGGCACGTTGGATGGCGACCTCACCCGGCTTCCTCCGGACGGCGCCGCGCCGCTGCTGCTGACCGGCAGGGCGCGGCTTCCGGGCCGCGGCACCTACGACCTCCTGCTCCGGCTGCCCGATCCACACCCGAGGTTGGCGGGACGGGACGAGTATGCCTTGCCGGTCGAGAATGTGGGGGTGGGCAATGTCTTTCCCGGCTACGGCCTGTTGGGACAGATCACCTATTAGGTGGGAGGCCATGCGACGGAGACCAGCCGCGTGGTGCTCCACCAGGGCGCCTACAGGCCAGTGGCCATATCCTCCCGGTGCGGCCTCGACCGTCGGCGCATCACCCCGTCCGGCGCCTGGGCGAGATCGACCGATCGCGGAGGACATCGGTGATGGGCGCCAGCGATTGACATGTGCCATACGCGTGAATCGACGAGCTTTCTGGATCCGAACTTTGAAGGTGGAGAGACTCGAACCTGCGGCATACTAAGAGATGGTCCGCTGTGCGCCGATTCCGTTGAAAAAGTCTGCGTTGCTGTGGGCGTGAAGTCCTGATTCAGCCCCCCTTGTGATGAGATTGCAGGCAGATGATGGCCGAGCGCGGATGGTGATGCAGGAGGCGCTGTTCTACGAGATCACCCGACACGAACGCCCATGTCACCGCGCCTCCAGCGCCGACTTTTTCAACGACATCCGCCACAAGCGGACGTTTCTGCACCGCTTGGAAGAGCGCCTTTTCTAGCTTTCCGTTCGGCTCCACAGCTTAAGCGCGAACATGCGCTTGCGTGCGGTTAACTTCCTTATGCAAACTGGCGCTGGTTTAGGGTGGGGAGAACACTGTGGCCTATCCGAAGGGGATGCACCCGGGAGCCGTGTGGCATAAGGCTGACCTACAGTGTCATTCACCTCGAGATCGCGGATGGCAAGGCACAGCCACTCTTCCGGGTGGCGACCAGGTGAAAGAACAGGCGCGTAGCGCTTGGGCGGTTGAGTTCATCGCGGCGTGCAAAGACAGAGGTCTGAGTATAGCGTCCATCACTGACCATCATGACATCTGCCTGGCCGATTACGTCAGGGTCGCCGCGAACGGTGATGACGACTTCGTTTTTTATCCCGGAATTGAAGTCACCTGCAGAGACAACGCGCAATGCCTGATTATTTTTGACCCAAGCTGCGGTGTCGACTTCCAGAATAAAGTCCTCGGCCTCCTGACCAACGCAATGCCTGCCGGTCGAGAGGATGAGAAAACATGCGTTACCCAACCGATCGGAAGAACCGTAGCCGAGCTTTACCAAGCGATTTTAGACGACGAGCACCTTCGAGAGCATTGCATCCTTTTCCCGCATTTCGGAAACCAAGACACTTCTCACAAGAGCCTAAACGAAGTCGGACATCACCATCGATTCGCTGCCCTCGGTTGCGACGGCGTTTATGTCGAAGTCCCGATTGCTCAGCTGGATGAACCAACAAAGCAGAAGATCCGCGGAGAGATCCCAGATTGGGGTAGCCGTCGCCGCGCCCTTATTCCGACCGGCGACAATCGACGCGAAGATTGGGCCCGGCTCGGTGCTCACGACTGCTGGATAAAGCTCGGCGAGCCCACCATTGAGGGCATTCGACAGGCGCTTCTTGCGGATGAAGCGCGGATCGCGTTTGCCGCCCCCAAGGAGCCAGACGAGCGGCTGGTCACCCTGACGGTCCAATCCACATTGTTCGGCAATGATCCAGCCAGCGTTCGCTTCAATCCGGGGTTCAACGCCATCATCGGGGGGCGCGGCTCGGGGAAGAGCGCGCTTCTCGAATACCTGCGCTTTGGGCTCGGACGCACCGCAACTGACATGCCGGGCGGCGAATCCCGACTGAAAGACCGTACCGTTAATTTGATCGAAGAAACACTAAAAGACGGCGGTTATGTCGAGATCGCGCTTGAGCGAGAAGGCATCTCTGAGACTTGGCGGCGGGACTACGCAAACAGAGAAACCATTTCTGTGCGCGACGCTGCGGGTAACGTGACTACGGTTCCCCTCAGCGATGCCCAACGGAGATTTCCTGGGCGGGCATTCGATCAGAAGGGACTGTCGTCGACCATGACGGACCCGAAGCGCGCGGCCGACCAGATCACAGGTATCGCAGCGGCTGAGGAGGTCGAGCAGCGGCGCAGGATCGACGAGGACATCCAGTCTGCCAAGAGGTCGGTCACGCTGGCTTTGCAACAACTTGCCGCCTACTGGCAGGCTCGGTTGGACGCTCAGCGTAAAGCGGCTTTCGCCACCGAGACGCAAACCAGGGCGTCGCTGGTGGCCGAGCGTCTGAGAGCCGAAGGTGTCAGCGCCGCGGCTCGCGAGATCATCGCCAAAGCGCCAAGCTTTGCCCAGGGTGCCGCTTATATCCGAGACCTCGAGGCTGATATCAGTTCAGCGGTCGCCGAATTGACGACCCTCTCGCCGAGGCTACTCGGTGAATCCGGGCAGGCGCCGAGGGACACTGATCTATCTATTATTGCCCAACTGAAAAACGATGCCGGCAAGGCAGCGATCGTCATTCAGCAGCGTATTCAGGATGCGATCGGAGCACTCCAGGAGTTAGACCGCCTCAAGAACGTCGCTAAAGTCGCCTTTGGACACGAAGAATTGGCCTTCAGGGAAATCTACGCGGAAGCCCGCCTTGAGCAGCAAGCGCATCGAGCGATCATCGACGAGAACGCCAAGCTGACCGAAGCTCTCCAGGCGGCGAGGCACGAGGAGCAGGTTGCGACAAAGGCGGCCGAAGAGGCCAGTCATGCAGTCGAAGCTTTGGTCACCGCAACCGAGCGACTGAAGGAGCACCTGGGTCGCCGCCGCCAAGTTCTCAAAGATGCCGCTGCCAAGGTCGCGGACCACTCCAGCCAAACCCTCAAAGCAAGGATGAAGACCGATCCACTTCCGACCGAGTATGCGGATGCAATTGTGGCGCTTCTGGAGGGAAGCCGGGTTTCAGACTCCCGCGAGCGGGTCGGTGACTGGATCAAGGTGGCGCTCAAGAGCGATCCAGGAGCTTGGGCCTCGATCTCCAGTCAGATCCTTCAGCTGTACGAGGCGAAGTCAATGGCTGGGGCGCCAGCCGAGCCCGGAGATGCGCTCCTCGCCCGTATCAAGGGATTGTTCTTTGGAGGAGGGCAACTGACATCCTTCGCCGCCACACGCGTCTACAGCCTGCTGTCGGACGTCACAGTCGGCGCGGTTCTATCGGCGGTGCCACGCGACCATATCATTCTGACCTACGTGGATTCGAATGGTAAGGATCTGGCTTTTGAGAAGGCTTCGGAAGGACAGCAGGCCTCCGCCTTGCTTGAACTCCTCTTGCGTCAATCGGCCGGTACTTTGATCATCGATCAGCCCGAAGACGATCTAGATAACAACGTTGTCATGAAGATTGTGGAGCTAATCCGCTCGTCGAAAAGCAACCGTCAGCTCGTGTTCGCCACTCACAATCCGAACATTGTTGTGAACGGCGACGCTGATAAAGTGATCACGCTGGAGGGCGGTCGGGTAGACCCGCGGCCGGACGCGGAGAGTCCTCGCATCGGATTAAAGACAGACGGGGCGATCGAAACCCCTTCCGTCAAGCGCGCAATCACAGACATCATGGAAGGCGGGGAGATGGCCTTCGACCTCAGGCGGCGCAAGTACCGGTTTGGAGTAGAAGCGACATGACCTTAGGATAGACACGTCGCCTAACTGCGCAGCTCGAACGTCGGCTCTGGGTCGATGTCGTTGAAAAAGTCGGCCCCTGAGCGTGGCTGCCGGATCGCGGATTTGGCTGATCGAGGCTCTCCGAGAGGTCAATGAACCGATCAATGCCGCGCACCCAATGATCGGCTGGGACGTGGCGCTCCAGGCTGAACTCGTAAAACAACTCCTCCTGCGCCACCTGCCGCTTGCCCATCATCGCGTCGTCCTCCATCTGAGGAGACTGAATCAGGACTTCACGCTCGCAGCAATGCCGACTTCAACAGAATCGGTCAGGAGCCCGCTTTGAGCCCGACTTGGGAGACCAATTTCGGAGATGGAGGGAAATAGAACCGACGATCTGCATGAAGCCCCCTCCAACATTGGCACCATTAGGGTTAGAAGCCATCGGCAGACGAGGTGAATTGAGGTGAGAAAGCTCAAGCGCGCGCGGATTCCAGCGCGGGCGCGTCGAGCCTGTGCAGGCGCACGCTGGGGCAGATCTTTTTGACGATCTCACACAGATGTTGGTGATGCGTGAGATAGATTACCTGACCGGCTTGGGCCATCTCAGCAAACAGGCGAAATGCCTCCTCTGCCCGGAAATCATCGAAGGTCTCCATGATGTCGTCCGCAACGAACGGCACCGTGCTGCGGCTCCGCACGAACTCCTGA
>NCEH01000128.1 GCA_002304505.1 Rhizobiales bacterium 32-66-11
AAAGCGGCGGGACCGTCCGGCAACGGACGACCGCCGATGCGGAGCGCCGCATTGCCGGTCATGGTGTGTCTCCTTGGGTGTCGGGGAATTCGCGCTCGAACAGCTCGCGCAGCATGTCGGCGACCGTGACGCCGCGGCTGAAGGCGGCGATCTTGATCCGGCCGCGCAGCTCAGGCGTGATGTCGATGGTGAGCCGGGCCGTGAAGGTCACGGCTGCGCCATTGCGTGGCGGAGGCGTGTCCCCCGCTTTGACCCATCCGTCCGCATCGGCGGGGCGCTGCGCGAAGCCGCGCTTTTCGGCGGGGGCCGTCATGACGCGCCTCCGTCATGGAACGGCAGCACGGTGGCGATGCGGTCGCGTGCGCGGTCGGCCATCGTGGGGTCGATCTCGCAGCCGATATAGCGCCGGCCGGAGAGCCGGCAGGCTTCGCCGCCGGAACCCGAGCCGGCGAACCAATCGCCGACCAGGCCGCCTTCCGGGCAGCTCGTGCGGATAAGGATTTCGAGGAGCGCTGACGGCTTTTCAGTCGGGTGGATCGCGCGGCCGTGGCAGTTGCGCAGGTAGATGACCGACCGCATCAGGCGCGGCCCGCCGTCGTGGCTGACATAGTGGCCAGCATCAATCTGGCCGGTATGGGGAGGACGCTGCTTGCGTCGCACGGTCCGGGCTGTCGCGTCGGGCGTGGTCTGGACGTCGTTGTAGATGTCGCGCCACGCCGTCTCGGCGGGGTAGAATTGAACGGCCAGTTCATGCACGCGCTTCAGCGAACCGAAGACCCACATCGAGCCGGTCGGGGCAAGCGCGCCGCGCGCGAGCGCCAGCCAGCCCTCGACGCGGCGATCCCAGGCGAGCGATGTGTCCCCGTAAGGGGGATCGGCGAGGATCATGTCGAACGGGCCGCGCGCCGGCATGCGATCGCGGCAGTCTCCGGACAATATGATTTCGGGGGGAACCGTCATGGCGCGGTCCTCCCGATGCCGAGACGCTCGACCTCGGCCGCCAGTGCCGCGATCTCGCGCGCGGCGGGCGAACGCCGGTCGATGTCTGACGCGAGCCTCCCGGTCTGCGCGGCGTCGGCGAAGACGACGCGCTGGCCGATCGTTGTGGCGAGCACTGGCGGATCGTGGTCAGCCAGGGTCTCGGCCGTCTCGCGAGCGATGACGGTGCGGGCGCCGCAGCGGTTCAGCACGAAACGGGCGGTGAGCTGGGGCCGGTAGATGCGCGCCTCCGCCAGGAGCGCCAGCATCTCGGCGGAGGCCCAGCCGTCGAGCGGTGACGGCTGCACCGGGATCAGCACGAGGTCGGCGGCGAGCAGCGCGGAGCGCATGAGGCCGGCGACACGCGGCGGGCCATCGATGACAACGTGATCGACGTCTCGCGCGAGTTCCGGTGCCTCGCGATGCAGCGTATCGCGTGCCAGGCCGACGACGCCAAAGGCGCGTGGCAGGTTCTCGCGCGACCGTTGCTGCGACCAGTCGAGCGCCGAGCCCTGCGGGTCGGCGTCGATCAGGGTCACGCGCTTGCCGCGCATCGCCAGTTCGCCGGCAAGATGCAGCGCGAGCGTCGTCTTGCCGACGCCGCCTTTCTGGTTGAGAAGCGCGAAGATCATCGGCGTCCTCCCGGTGGATCGAGAGGAAGACGTGGCGTATCGGGATCAGTGGATGGAGAGGCCCCACCGCGGCGGCTTGTAGCCGTCTGTGGCGGCTCGGCCGGCGCGCTTGGCGCGCTCTTCCTGGCGGTAACGCTGAGGCTTCTGGCGGCGTCGCGGATGAGGTTTTCCACATCGCGCGCGCGCTCTTCAAGGTTAGAGTCTATGTTAGACTCTAAGTTAAGGGCGCGATTTTGTGTGGAATTTCCGTGCGTTAAACCCTGTTTGGGTTCCTGATAGCACGAGCCTCGGGTTCCCGATAGCACGATAGTTCGGGTTCCCGATAGCACGAGGCCGTCCACAGCTTGTCCACAGGCGGACAGCGGCTCGAAAGCGAGCAGCGCGCGGCCGCCGATTTCGGTTTCGAGGAACAGGGTGTAGCCGGGCAGCGGCTGGCGCCGGATGATGTCGCGCAGCTCGAAGGCGAAGCGCTTGAATGGCGACAGGCTGCCCGATTTCTGGTGAAGGTGCTGGAAGTCGAAGCGCCAGCCGGCGCGCTGGCGGCCACCGTGCTTGCGCACCAGGCGGTAGAGCCAGCGGTCGAGACCCCCCGTCAGGTCGAAATAGGTCCGGTCGATGGTCAGCACGAGCGCATCGTCGAGAACGGCCTGATAGAACCAGTCCGGCACGATCAGCTCGATGCCCTCGGGCCGACCGTTGCGGTCGGTGCGTTCCTGCCACTCGTTGATCCACGAGAAGCGATGACGGCGGCCTTCGGCAGGCTGTCGGATCGAGGTGGAAACCGTGGTCGATTGCAGGCGGTCGAGCGCGGCTTTCAGGCGCTGATAGTCGCGTGAGCTGGTGCCCCGGCCGACATAGGTGAGGATTTCATAGGGCGTTGCGGCCATCAGCCGCGAGGTCCGAAGCCCGTTATCGCGGGCTTCGACGATCTGGCTCGCTGCCCAGATCAGGATGTCGGCGTCCCAGATCGTGGCCATGCCATGATCGGGGACCGCCTCGACGCGGATCGTCACGTTGCCGGCGACGAAATCGATCGGAGCGACGCGATGGGTCTTGGAAAGAGAGAAGAAGGGATAGGCCATGAGATCCTGCGCGTCTCGTGGCGCGAAGTCGCCGGGAAGCGCACGGAACAGATCGAGCTGCCCGCGCTCCGAAAGGGATCGACGCCGCACCGCCATGAAGGAAGCCGGCCGCGGTCAGCGTGCGTAGCGGCCGACCTGCGGCCCGGAGGGAATGACGTGGCGCTTCGCCGGCAGCACGGAGCCGCGCGGATCTGACGTCGACGTCACCGCGCCGCGAGCGGCCCAGGTTTCGAGATCGTCGATGGCGTAGACGACGCGGCCGCCGAGCTTGCGGTAGGCGGGACCGGTTCCGTAGGTCCGGTGCTTTTCGAGGGTGCGGGCCGAGAGGCTGAGAAACTCGGCCGCTTCCTTGGTGCGGAGGAAGCGCGGCGGGAGAACGACGGGTTCGTGTGGCATGGATCGGGCCTCCGTGGTGGTGGGGATGGCCGTCGCGGGTCAGCGGCGGGCAACGACCACGGTGGCGGAGGGGAGCCGGCGAGTTGCAGGGCGAAGTTGGGGGGTATCGAATTCGCCCACCATGCAGGGGGCGAGACCCCGCTAGAATTGGCGGCGATGACGAAGGAGTTTCCGATAGCCGCCGGCGATCATGGCGCGGGCATCGCGCAGGAGCGTCTTGATGGCGTGGCGGGCGGACGACGCCTGCCAGTCGTCACGGTCGAGATGGTCGATCTGAAATATGACCTCGGCGATTTCCTGCTGCGTCGCGCCGGCACGATAGCCGTCGAAGGCGCGCAGCATCCGGCGCTGGCGGGCGCGCTGCTGGCGCGTCAGGCGCGTGTCCGGGGGTATGGCGCGGCCATGCAAGGCTGAGAGGAATCGATAGACGGCCTCGATCCGGTCGAAGCCGTCTATGCCGAGAGGAATGACCGCAACGGCATTTTCTTTTCCGTCGATGGCGTGGTCAATGATCTGGAGGGACTGACCGTTCGCGAGTGCTAAGCGAAATGCAGCGTCATCATCGCCCTTCGGCGACCCACGCCGCCACAGCGCGGGAGCATCGCTTGTGATACCGGACCCGAGGTCAAGGGGCGCCTCGGTGAGCATGACAACGCTTGTGTCCTCCTGCGGAAGCCAGAACACCGGCGCTTCCGGCGGAGGTGTCAGGGGGTCGACCGGGAAATCGCAACCCCCACTGCTGTCGAATTCGCACGGTCAGTGGTTCAGGCATTCCGCGAGCGGAGGCCGAAGCTTCGAAATCCGCGTCATAGGCGTCGTTACGGCGGAGCCATTCCCAGGCCAGATCGGACGCGGTCAGGCCGTCCAGATGATCATATTCCGAGGAACGCCAGATCGATGCGTCGGGTGTCATCGCTGATCCTCCCAAGTATTTGTCTAAGTCTTTGGGAGAATCACGATTCCCGTTTGGGTTGATCTGCGGAAGTCAGTCGCGCCTCAACAGGTGATGCGTCCGACGCATCACAATGGCGACCCGCGCTGGCTCTCACGAACCAGTTCGCGATAGCCGCGCTCCATCATCCACCGGGCGCGCGCCAGATGCGTATCGTGGATAGAGCGGCAGCGCTTGGGGTCGCGATCGGGATCAAGGCCGAACAGGATATGCACCGCTTCGCGCCAGTCCGCTCCGTCACGGTGGGCGTCGACCAGCCGCATGTAGAGTTTCATATGTTTGCGGTCATAAGATGTGATCGTTTCGCTGAACGGTGGTTCGTCCAGAAATGTTTGCGTCTCCTGTCCCATCGAGCCACCTTATTCCCGCGCGCCACGTCCGTTGACTATCTCGCACAGGAGATAGACCCTTTTTTTGACAAGGGTTTGGTGGCTCGGCGTCCGGCGCCGCTACCGAGAGGAATCGGTCCTGTCATGCAGGAGCAAAACTCCTTCGCCCTTGTCTGTCGAAAGGAGAACAATCCCGGCCGATTCGAGAGCCCGGCGTACTTGATCGCGAGTCGATTCGAACACTTCGAGACCGCTTTCGGATTCGAGGCGTTTCAGTGCGGTCAATGCTACTCGGGCCTTGTCAGCGAGCGTCTCCTGCGTCCAACCCAGCAACGCGCGCGCGGCCCGTGATTGTCGGGCGGTGATCATGCATGATCACCTCCCACTCGGACCTGTGCGCACTCCAGAACTACGACTAATTTAGTCGCTCTTGGCTCACTTAACCAGCATTAAATGCCTGACGGGCTGTGCAATCAGCTTTCCTGTGACGACCGATTCGGTCGTCTCGATGCATGGCCGGCCTGTCGGACGGCCGGTGTTCGCGCGCTTCGACCGAGATCCGGCCAGACCATGAAAAGCCCGGCGGCTTGCGCCGCCGGGTTTCGAGGTTCTCGCTCAGAACGGGATGTCATCGTCGTCGATGAACTTACCATCGTTGCTTTCGGTCTGCTTCGCCCGGCTCAGGAAGTCGACCGTCTCGGCGATGATCTCGCATCCGTAGCGGTCGTTGCCCTGCTGGTCGGTCCACTTCGAGTAGTGGATGCGGCCGCGAACCAGAACCTTCATGCCTTTCTCGCAATATTCCTGGATCGTCTTGCCGAGGCCGTTGAAGGCGGTGATGCGGTGCCATTCCGTGTCCTGGACCCGGTAGCCCTTCTCGTCCCGGACGACCTTGCCGTCCGAATAGCGGGGGCGCGAGGTGGCCAGCGTGAAGTGGGTGATCCGGGTGCCGCCCTGGAGCGTGCGGGTTTCGGGGGCCTGACCGATGTTGCCGGCGAGAATGACGATGTTCTGCATTGTAAGTCTCCGTTGCTTCTCGGAGGGACCATCCCTCCGACGAGACCCGGCCAAGGCCGTCGGGAGACTCCCGCAACTGCCGAAGCTTTTCGGCAGCTTGCCCCTAAGGCCCCAGGTGGAGCGGGCAGCCGCGCTCGCGCGGCAACACGGCTGGGAGCCGCCGGGGTTGCTGGCGGAAACCGAACGGACTTAGGGGATCAGTCAGTCGGAGGGATTGGTGCCTTTGAAAGCAGGAATACGGGGACGCGCAGCAGAACCATTGGCCTTGCCGGTAACAGCGACCAGGCAGGCGCACGGACCCGCACGCTCCAGGGCGACACCCGACCTTCCTCCCTTCCGGCCACCCCCGCGTCGTCGCCGTTCGGACGGACACATGGGCGGGGGAGAAGAACGAGGAGGCTTCCGGGGCTCTGAGGGCACGGAACAGCGGCGGATCACCGTCTTCGACGACGGTAGGCCCGATTCAGCCGAATTGCGAGAAAAGCATGCAGGTTTTGCTTCGTCCTTGCGTCCCCACTACGAGATGGACGGACTAACGGGTGCCGATTGCCTGCGGCATGCGGATCTCAGGCCGATGACCGATTTCCCGAGCCGGGCGAAGCAGACTGAAAGCAACGATGACAACGGCAGCGCTGACGCGACAGCCTCGACTGCGTGGGGAACCGCGACGCCCCGCGGCGTAAGCCGCCGGGTTCTTTCATGGTCGCACCAGTTCGCGGCTGTCCGATCAGCGTGAAAACAATGACAAGCCGAGGGCGTTCAGATTGATGACGGCCGCGATGCCGATGAACAGACCGGCGCTGCCGGAAAGCAGATTGAGCATCAGGCCGGGATCGATGGCGTTCTTCGCGACGCCGTGGACGAGCGCATATCCGGCGATGACGGCCGGTATGGCGAAGACGGCGAGAGCGGTCACCCGCAGAGCCGGATTCCTGGCGAAGCCGAGAACCGCGATGACGAGGCCGATCGAAAGCAATGCCGCGCCGACGGCGGCCAGTCCGGACAGGAAAATGCCAGCTCCAGCGCCCCAGGCATATTGGGCGGCCGACAGACCCACCATGAACGGTAAAGCGTAGATCGCAAGATTGTAGGCAAAGATGCAGAACGCGATCGTCAAGGAGATGGCGAGCAGGATGAGTGACATGGAAACCTCCACATGATCGGTTGAGGATCACGACAGGCTGCCTGTAGATACGCTCCGCCTGCGACTATGCTGCTGTTCCGGTTCTGCAAGGATGTTTCATAAGAGCCCTTTCCCTCTCCGATAGTCAAGTATTGGCGGCTGGAACAGCCGCAAGGCGGCGGCGCTTACGCGCCGCCGTCGAATTTCATGACCGGGATGCCGAGCTTGCGGGCCTTGTCCGCAAGGTTCTCCTGAATGCCGGTGCCGGGAAAAACGAGGACGCCGACCGGCAGGACGTCGAGCATCGCGTCGTTGCGCTTGAAGGGCGCGGCCTTGCCGTGCTTCGTCCAGTCCGGCCGGAAGGCGACCTGAGACACCTTGCGGCTATCTGCCCAGCGGGAGGCGATGAGTTCGGCTCCTTTGGGCGTGCCGCCGTGCATCAGCACCATCCCGGGGTGCTTCGCATGGACCTGATCGAGCTTTGCCCAGATCAGACGGTGATCGTTGAAGTCGGCGCCTCCGGTCAAGGCAACTTTGGGACCGGCGGGCATCATCACCTCGGTCTCGGCCCGGTGTTTCGCGGCGAGGAAATCCCGACTGTCGATCATCGCGGCGGTGAGGTTGCGATGGTTGACCATCGAGCCGGTACGGGGCCGCCAGGCGCTGCCGGTGTGGCGCTCGAAGGCTTCCGAGGCGACGTCGCGGAAGAGTTCCATGCTGTTGCGCCGCTCGATCAGGGTCTGACCTTCTGCCGTGAGGCGCTCAAGCTCTACCGACTTCACCTCGCTGCCATCCTGTTCACGCTGAAGGCGGCGCTGCGCCAGCTCGTTGTCGTCGAGATCGCGTTCGACCCGGCTCGCGGCGCGGTGGAAGAGATTGACGGTCCCCCAGAGCAACTCGTCGAGGTCGGGTTCGAGGCGGGTGTCGCCGAGCGTCGCGACGAGGGCGTCGAAGATATCCGCGACGGCGGCGGCGACGGCGGTTCCCTCCGGGAGCGGCCTCGGATCGGGTTCGTCCTGATATGGCCGCCAGCCGTAGAGCTGGAGTTCGGTGAGGAGATGATCGGTGGGGGACGAGGTGTGGTTAGGCTCGAAACCTGCGTTGTCGTCTTCGTTCATCATCGGGAGCGTCCTTTGTCTGGAGACCGCGCCCATCGCGGCCTTCGCAGGCGTCGGAAGCCCACGGGCGGACTGGACTGGCACCCTCGCGCCCTCGCGAGGGCTTCGATGGCCGGGTTCGGGCTATTTTGTTTCGCGCTGCAAAGGCGGCTGATCCGGGGTCCCCACGCGACCTGTCGCGTGGGGTGGTCAGGCGCCGGCGGAAAATAGCCCGAACGCGGCCATTGCCTGTCCGGGCCGTTTGTGGGCCGATCGCCCTCTCAGAAGGCCGTGGGCGCCGCTCTCTCCGACTTCAAAGGATGTTCGCGATGATGAATGGAGACGGCAGGTGAAGACGACTCGACCGCGCCTTGTCCCCACCGATCTCCTCACCCTTCCACGAAACGGTGGACGTCATCGGGATGAAGCTGCTCCATCAAGGTCGCCCGGAGGGCGTCGATGCCGCGCCAGCGCACATCTTCGTTGAAGTCTTCGCGCATCGGTGACACCGAAATCGCCTCGATTCCGACGCTCCTTGCTCTGGCGACCAGGCTGTCTCTTGCGTCGTCCCCGGCCGGGTCGCGATCCCGGAGGACATAGAGCCTGCGCAGCGTCGCCGGGAACAGGATGGCAGCGAGGTGAGCCGCTGAGAGCGCGGCCATCATCGGCATGTGGGGCAGAACCTGACGGGGCGACAGCACGGTCTCGATGCCTTCGCCGGCCGCGAGCACCTCACCGGCAACACCGAAGCGGACGCCATGCCCGAGAAGGTCGCCCATCGCCCGCCGCGGTGACTCGACCGGCGCCTTGCCCGAACCGTCCGGGGCGAGCCAGGTGCGGTGTGCGCCGGTCTGGATGCCGTGAAGATCGGTGACGGAAGCGACGATCGCCGGCCAGATCTCGGTGGGCGAATGCTCATCGGCCTTGTAGTAGCACCGCGGATGGTAGCGCAGCGCAGCGGTCCCGAAGAGAGAGGTGATCGCCCGCCCGTTGAGGTAGATTTCCGCGAGTGTGCCGCCGATCGGCTGCGACATGGCGAAGAGCCGCCGCGATGCTTCAGGCGAACCGACAGCGATGCTCGACGTCCTGCCGGTCGGTGTCCTCGTCCTCTCCGGTTCGGGATGCGGGAGAGCGAGGAAACGGCGCGCTTCATCGGCCACGTCCTTGAAGTCGATGAGGCCGAGCGTCTCGCGGATGACGTCGAGCAGATCGCCGTGTTCCCCCGTTGATGCGTCGGTCCATTTTCCGGCAGGACCCTTGCCAGATTCCGGCCCGGTCAACCGCACGAACATCGAGCGGCCGGGCCTGTTCTGAACATCCCCGACGACCCAGTATCGTCCGGCACGGTGGCCGGACGACAGGTAGTGTCGGCAAACCGCCTCGGCGTTCCGGCCGAGACGGGATGCCAGTTCGGAAGCATCGTGACGGGCCATCACGCAGCCTCCTTCTCGCCGATGCGCTCCACCGGCCAGCGGTCGAGCAACTTGCCGAGAACCGCGGGGCCATTGGCATCGGTCGGCACGAACATGCGCAGCTTCCACGAGATGATCTCGTGGAACAGGCCGTAGGCCGTGAGGCGCTCGCGCATCGTGTCGTCGAAGCCGGACAGCTCGATGCGGTTCGCGCCCATGACGCGAACGCGGCGAAGCTGAAGACCCTCGGCGAGGTCGAGGATAGTGCGGCCGTCCATCAGAGCGGTGAAGGCATCGTCCGGCGTAATCGCAGAAGCGCCAGCCGTGGTCGCGTTCGCGGCCCAGGCCGGCGAGACCTTGCGGCCAATGATGCGCTCGCCCTCGTCGGTCTGAAGGCGATACACTCGCGTCGAGTCGTTCGGCAGCCGCTTCCAGATGGGCAGAAGCAAGCCTGTGACCATGTGGAGCGTCGCATCGGTGAACTCGGGCACGTCGGCAATCTCGGTCTTCCATGCCGCCGCAAAGGTCTCCCCGTCAGTTTCGACCCAATGGGTCTCGGCCATCAAGCGCACCGGGATGTTGTGCGCCTCGGTCGGCCGGATCAGGCGGACACGACGCTCGACCTCGCCATCGTCGAGCATGATGCTGCTGGCGGGGATCTGAACGGCGGCGCGGCCGGAGCGCTCGTTGACGAGCAGCTTTGCGCGCGGATCGTCGAGTTCGGCGAGAGCGGCTTCGAGCGTCACCGGACGGTTGCGCTTGCGCTCGTTGATCGTGAGCAGACTGGTTTCCGCGCCGGTGCGGGGATGCGTATAGATCGTCTGGCGATCGGTGACGACGAAGCTTTCGGCACTCAGCGTCTCCAGCCCGGCGTCATAGGTGCCCGAAGCGATCGCGCCCTCGATGCGGGCGGTCAGGAGCTGTTCGAAGGCCGCGAAGAGGATGCCCTGAAGCTCGATGGTGAGCGCGAGCAGCCGGTTGAGGAACGTCGTGATCGGCGGTAGCTCGTCCTTGATGCCGGTCGAGTCCATCAGCTTCAGGCCGGTGGCGGACTCGAAGCGGTCGAGCGAGCACCCCTCGACCTTGCCGCGCACCAGCAGCATGTAGAGCTGGCGGAGTGCGTCGCGGGCGTAGTGGCTTTCCAGATTGTCCTCGGGGCGGAACAGCCCTTGACCGCCGGTCTGACGCTGGCCGCGCGTGATCGCGCCCAGCGTGTCGAGACGGCGGGCGATGGTGCTGAGAAAGCGCTTTTCAGCCT
>NCEH01000129.1 GCA_002304505.1 Rhizobiales bacterium 32-66-11
CCAGTTCGTCCAGGCTGTACAGCTGCGACACGCTCATGCGCCCATCTCCCCCATTGCGGCGAGCACCGCCCCCTTGTCCGAGAACGGAAGGGTTCGATCCCCCACGATCTGGCCGGTTTCGTGACCCTTGCCCGCGACAACCAGAGCATCCCCAGGTTGAAGCATCGTGACCGCGGTGCGGATCGCTTCCGCGCGATCGCCGATGTCCACAGCATCGGGGGCGGCGGCGCGGATTTCAGCGCGGATGGCGGCGGGCACCTCGCTGCGCGGATTGTCGTCGGTGATGATGACGATATCGGCCTTTTCCGCCGCGATGGCGCCCATCAGCGGGCGTTTGCCCCGGTCGCGGTCGCCGCCACAGCCGAACACAACGATCAGGCGGCCCGTGACCGCCGGCCGCAGGGTGTCGAGCACGGTCGCGAGCGCTTCGGGCTTGTGGGCATAGTCCACGAACACCGGCCGCGCGGCATCCTCGCCCACCCGCTCCAGCCGGCCGGGGACGCCGGTGAGGCCGGTGAGTGCCTCGAGCGCCTCGTCCGGCGGCACGCCGCAGGCCCAGGCGAGGCCGGCCGCGAGCAAGGCATTGTCGGCCTGGAACCGTCCCATCAGCGGCACCACCACTTCGTCGCCGCCGTTGAATAGGATGCGTTGGGATACCCCTTCCGCGACGATCGAACGGACATCGAAGTCGCCGCCGGGGCCGATGGAGAGCAGCGGCAGGCCGCGTGTGCGCGCCCAGGCGAGCGTTGTCCGCCCGTAGGGCGCATCCAGCCCCGCCACCGCCGGCGCGCCATCGGGCAGCAGTTCGGTGAACAGGCGGAGCTTGGCGTGGTAATAGGCCTCCACGCTCGGATGATAATCGAGATGGTCGCGGCCGAGATTGGTGAAGCCGCCAGCGGCCAGCTGCACGCCGTCGAGCCGGCGCTGGTCGAGCCCGTGGGAGGAGGCTTCCAGCGCCATGTGGGTCACGCCCTGCCGCGCCAGTCGGTCCAGGGTCTGGTGCAGTTCCACCGGGTCGGGCGAGGTGAGCCCGCCATAGGTGGCACTGCCCGGCGCGATCAGCCCGAGCGTGCCGAGATAGGCGGCCTTGAAGCCGAGGTGCTCCCACACCTGCCGCAGGAAATAGGCGACCGAGGTCTTGCCCGCCGTTCCCGTCACGGCCGCGATCGTGCCCGGCGCGCGCGGATGAATGCGCGCCGCCGCCAGCGCCAGCGAACGCCGCACGTCGAGCGAAAAGGCAAGGCTCGCTGTGCCGATGGCCGGCGGCTCGCCCTGCGGCTCCATGAGCACGGCGGCGGCCCCTCGGGAGAGGGCATCGGCGATGAAGCGCCCGCCATCCACCTTGGTGCCGGGAATGGCCACGAACAGGAAGCCGGGCTGCACCTTGCGGCTGTCCGCGGTGAGGCCGGTCAGCGGCACCTGCATGCGTCCCGCGACAATCCGCGCGTGTCCCGACAGGACTTGCGCGAGGTCCGTGGACCCGGTGGGAGATGTCAGCTCCGCCGGTGCGGACGCGGGGTCGCTCATGCCGTCTCGTCTCTCCTCGCCCGCGGCGCGCGGGGCCGGGTCACTGGCGGTCGGCCACCTTCTGGCGCGCCATGCCCAACATCTGGTCCGCGGTCGGCAAATTCTGGCGCGGCATCACACCCAGCATGGGGGCGATGCGCTCCACGATCTTGCCCGCCGCCGGCGCCGCGTTCCAGCCGGAGGTGGCATAGCCATGGGTCTCCGGCAAAGGCTGCGGCTCGTCGATCATCACCAGAACCAGATATTGCGGCTTATCCATGGGGAACACGGCGGTAAAGGAAGTGAGCAGCTTGTTCTTGGCATAGCGGCCGTTCACCACCTTCTCGGCGGTCCCGGTCTTGCCGCCCACATAATAGCCCGGCACCTCGGCCTTGGTCGCGGTGCCCTTCTCCGCATTGAGGCGCAGCAGGTAGCGCATCTTATCGGAGGTCTCCGGCTTCAGTACCCGCACCGCCACCTTCTGGGCTTCCTCCTGGGTGCGCTTCAGGAAGGTGGGCGGAATGAGATAGCCGCCGTTCATCATGGAATTCACCGCCATGACCGCCTGGAGCGGGGCGACGGCGATGCCGTGGCCGAAGGCGATGGTCGCCGAGTTCAGCTCGCCCCAGCGCTTGGGCACGATGGGTTCGGCGCTTTCCGGCAGCTCGGTGCGCAGCCGGTCGAGCTGGCCCATTTTCCGCAGAAACGCCTTGTGGGCATCGACGCCGAGCGACAGCACCATCTTGGCGGTGCCGACGTTGGAGGAGACGAGGAAGATTTCGGGGACCGAGAGCACCCGGTTTTCCGCGTGGTAATCGTGGATGGCGAACCGCCCGAAATGCATGGCGCCGCGCGCGTCGAAGGTGGAAGTCAGGCCGATCTTGCCGCTGTCCAGCGCCATGGCGAAGGACAGGGCCTTGAAGGTCGAGCCCATCTCGAACACGCCGGTGGTGAGGCGGTTGAGATAAGCATTGTCCCGGGGGTCGCCGCCGAAGTTGGGATCGAAGTCGGGCAGCGAGACCATGGAGATAATCTCCCCGGTGCGCACGTCGGTGACCACGCCCATGGCCGCCTTGGCCTTGAACTTCTCCTTGGCGCGCATCAATTCGTCCCGCATGGCGTGCTGGACCCGCACGTCCACGGACAGTCGCACCGGCTCTTGCTGCCGGTCGGTGGCGAAGCCCGCGAGGTGAAGCTCGGCGAGGCCGCGCCCGTCGATGTATTTTTCCAGGCCGGCGATGCCCTGGTTGTCCACATTCACCGCGCCGATCACATGGGAGAGAGTGGGCCCGTCGGGATAGATCCGGCGGTTCTCTCGCACGAAGCCGATCCCGGGCAGGCCGAGCCGATAGATCGCACGCTGCTGGGCCGGTGTGATCTCGCGCTTCAGCCAGGCGAAGCCCTTGCCGGAATTGAGGCGTGCGCGCGCTTCCGCCACATCGAGGTCGGGCAGCACCTTGAGCAGGCCTTCAAGCGCCTCGTCGGGATCGATCAGGCGCTTGGGCTCGGCGAAGAGGGACGGTGACTTCACGTCGATGGCGACGATATCGCCATTGCGGTCGATGATGTCCGGCCGCGCCGAGGCCACCGCCTCCGAGCCGCCGCCGCGCGTGCCCTGCGGATCGGAGGTAATCGCCATGAAGACAAGCCGGCCGGCGATCACGATGAACACCAGGGAAAAGGCCGCCACCAGCAATTGCAGGCGGGCGCGGGTCACCGTCTGGGCATCCACCCGGTCGAGGCCGAACAGCGCGCGCACGGTGCCGCGCGCAAACGCGAACGCGAACCTCACGGTACCGACCGCCAGCCGCACCAGCCCCATGCCGAGGCCATAGATGATCCGCGCCAAGCGATGGCTGATGCGGCGGATGATATTGAAAAAGAACAAGAAGATGCCGCTCACCAGCCGCCCTGCGAGGCGGCCTGCTGCGCCGCCGACGGCGCGCACCGGTGCGGGCACCTTGGACAGGTCGATCTTTTTCAGCAGTTCGGCGGGCGCGACCATGGGACGGCCTCCTCAGCGATTTTTCGGCCGGTACGGCCGAAGCTGGCGGCGCATAGGACGGGGGCGCATAGGACGGCGCCGGTGCCACCGGCTTCGGCGCCCAGAACGGCAGGTTCGGTGCGCTCTGCTGGCGGGGCGCGGCCGATGCCACGGGCGCGGCCGGCTTCGGGCGCACCGGCGCATTGGCCGGGCGAAGGGCGGAGCTTGAGGGCAGGACGGCCGCGCCGCCGCCCGTGGGCAAGGCGGTGGCGGAAGACGCGGCGCTCGCGGGCGCCGCCGGCTCCGCTTTCGCGGCGCCGGTTTTGCCGGTGGACGAGGTGGTCAGCGGCGCATCCACCAGGGCTTCGAGCATGCCGCCGATGGAATCCGAATTGGTCGCCGGCTTCTCCGGCAGATCATCAAGCGTGGAGATCGCATCCACCGTCAGCGGCTGCAGGTCGAGATGGCGCTGCACCAGCCCCTGCACATAGAGCGGCGAGGTGCGGCGCGCCCATTCCGCGCGCATGACGGCGATGGCGTCGCGCTCCTTGCGAATGGACTGGCGCAGATGGGCGAGGCGCTCGGCCTCCGCCATCGAGGCGTACTTCACCTGATAGACCACCCCGGCGGTCGCGAGCAAAGCCAGGACCATCACGAGGTTGGCGACGCGAAACATCAAGTCCGTCTCCGACCACGGCGTTGAGAAAGCTCGGCAGGGAGCACCCCTGCGAGATCGCCCTCCTCATGCGCCGGGGCCTGCGTGCGTTCGGCGGCGCGAAGTTTCGCGGACCTGGCACGCGGATTTTCTGCCACTTCGTCGGGGTCGGGCTCCACCATCCCCCTGGACAGGAGGCGGAAGGAGGGGGCCGGTCCCTCCGCTTGCGGCAGATGGCGCGAGGCGGACGGTGCCTTGCTCCGGTGTGACAGAAAAGTCTTAACGATCCTGTCTTCAAGCGAATGAAACGTCACAACCACCAACCGGCCGCCGGGCTTCAGCGCCCGTTCCGCCGCGCCAAGTGCGGTGGCAAGCTCGTCCAGCTCCTCGTTCACCGCGATGCGCAGGGCCTGGAAGGTGCGGGTCGCGGGATGCATCTCGCCGGGCTTGGCCCACACCACTTTCGAGACGATGTCGGCGAGCTGGGACGTCCGGGTGATGGGTGCTTCCGACCGCGCCTTCACGATCGCCTTGGCGATCTGGCGCGACAGCCGCTCCTCGCCGAGGGTCCAGATGACGTGCGCGAGATCGGCTTCCGGCAAGGTGGCGACGAGGTCGGCGGCGGACGGCCCATCCGATCCCATGCGCATGTCGAGCGGGCCGTCGCGGCGGAACGAGAAGCCGCGGTCCGCCTCGTCCAGCTGCATGGAAGAGACGCCGATATCTAGCACCACGCCGTCCAGCGGGGCAAAGCCCATGGTCTGCGCCAGCACGTCGAGCTGGGAGAAGCGATCCTCCACCAGCACCAGCCGGCCATTGGATTCGAGCACCAGCCCCGCGCCGCCCGCGATGGCGGAGCGGTCGCGGTCGATCGCCATCACGCGGCAATCCGCCGCCTGGAGGATGGCGCGGGTGTAACCTCCCGCGCCGAAGGTGCCGTCGACATAAGTGCCGGCATCCTTCGGCGCGAGGTGCGCGAGAACTTGCGGCAGCATCACAGGAAGATGACGGGCCAAAACGCTCCGGTTCCCAGATTCGAAACTTGTGTCCAAGCCCCACGAACGCCACCGCATCCGTGATGGAGGCGTGGGCCTTCAGGGTTTCGGTCAGCATGACCCGGCCTTCCGGATCGATCTTCAAGGTCTCGCTGGTGCCGTACAGGGCGGCGGCCAGCTCTTCGCGCGCTTCCGAATAGGGCGGATAGCGCGCAATCAGCGTGTCGATCTCCGCCAGCAGGCGATTGCCGCCGGCATCGAGCGCCGGCTCGGCCAGGCTCGGATGGCAATAGAGAAATTCCGCCCCGTCCTTGGCCAGCACCGCGCGATAGGGCGCCGGGATGGAGACCCGCCCCTTGGCGTCCAGGCGCATGGTGTAGGTGGACACGAAGCGGTCCATGGCGCCCGTGACCCTTTCCGCGCTCGATCCCAAACCCCGACACGGCCCCGCCGAATGATCCGGCGTGAACGGAGGTGGCGCGCGATGCGCCGAACCATTCATATGGGTGTTTATGGGGTATCATGGGATCTGATGGGCCGTCAACGAATCCGCATGGGACAGACACAGGCATTTACGGTCCGTACACCTTAAGAAATGTTGAAATCGCCGGTGCACGCCGGTGTGTCGCGCGCTATTGCGTGTGCCGGTTCGCCCGCAGGCGGGCGTGGGACCAAGTATTTCGGGAGAGGGACAGCCGTGGCGGTGATGGAGCATGTGGGCCTGATCGGCGGCGCGGGCGTGGGCCTCGCGCTCGGCGGTCCCCTCGGGGCGCTGGTGGGGGCGCTTGCGGGCCATGCGGTGGATCGCTTCCTCGCCCCCGCGCCGCGCCCGGCGGCCTTTTCAGTGGGGCTGATCGCGCTCTCCGCCAAAATGGCGAAGGCCGACGGTGTCGTGGTGCCGGCCGAAGTCGCCGCCTTCCGCGAGGTGTTCGCCATTCCGGACGAGGAGCTAGAAGGCGTGGCGCGGGTGTTCAATCTCGCCAAGCAGGACACCGCCGGCTTCGAATCCTATGCGCGGCAGATCGGCACCTTGTTCGCCGACGAGCCGGACACCCGCGAGGATCTGCTGGACGCGCTGTTCCACGTCGCCAAGGCCGACCATGCCCTGCATGAGGACGAGCTCGTGTTCCTCGCCGAGGTCGCGCGCTTGCTGGGTTTTGAAGGTGTCGCCTATGAGCGCATCGAGGCGCGCCACGTGCGCCGGCCGGGCGATCCCTATGCGGTGCTCGATCTTGCCGCCGACGCCACCGACGCCGAGCTGAAGACCCGCTGGCGCGCCTTGGTGGGCGAGCATCATCCCGATCGGCTCGCCGCGCGCGGCCTGCCGCCGGCCGCCATCAAGCTCGCCAACGACCGGGTCGCCGCGCTCAACGGGGCCTATGACCGGATCGCGAAGATGCGGGGGTTGAAATGAGGAGCGCCCGCATGCCGCACGGCGCCTGCGTCGCCCCCAGGTGGCAGGCCCAGCCATGAGCGAAACCGCGCTTCCTTTTCCGCCCGACAGCGGCCTTGTCGGCGCGTTGGCGCCCTCGCCCAACCATGGCGTGCGCAAGACTCCCATCGACATGGTGCTGCTGCATTATACCGGCATGGCGAGCGCGGAAGCGGCCATCGCCCTGCTGCGGTCCCCCGCGGCCGAGGTCTCCTGCCATTATGTGGTGCTTGAGGACGGCACCATCGTCCAGATGGTGCCCGAGGCGCGCCGGGCCTGGCATGCCGGCGTCTCGTCCTGGGAGGGCGTCACGGACACCAATTCGCGCTCCATCGGCATCGAGATCGTGAATCCCGGCCACGGTCTCGGCTGTCCCGATTTTCCCGAAGTGCAGGTGACGGCGGTGGGCGCCCTCGTCGCAGACATCATTGCCCGCCACGCCATCCGCGGCGACCGGGTGCTGGCGCATTCCGATGTCGCCCCCCAGCGCAAGGAAGATCCGGGCGAGAAATTTCCCTGGGACCTGCTGCACCGGGCCGGCATCGGCCATCTGGTTCCCGAGGCGCCATTGCGGGGCGGGCGCTTCTTCATGATCGGCGATGGCGGAGAGCCGGTTGCAGCGCTTCAGGCGATGCTGGCGCTCTACGGCTACGGCATCGAGGTGACGGGGATCTTCGATGCGCCGACCCAGGCGGTTGTGACGGCCTTCCAGCGCCATTTCCGCCGCGCGAAAGTGGATGGGGTGGCGGATGCCTCCACCATCATGACCTTGCGCGACTTGATCGCCGCCCGACCGCAGGATGATGCGCCGCCCGCCGTTTGATCCCGTGCGGGCAAGGTGGGGCGCCGATTCCGGTCCGGTCCATAGAAAACGTCCCGGCCTGCCTAGAGTCCGATTTCCCCCCGACCTGCTTCTGCGGTCATCCTCGGGTTTATGCACCCTGCGTTCCGTCGTGCCCTTGACGCAGGCGGCGCGAACGCCCATTCAGGCCCACCAGCCGGCCGGGCGGCCGCGTCACCTTCGGGTGCCGAGGAAAGTCCGGGCTCCACGGAGACAGGAGCAAAGTCGAATAGGGACGGCATCCTTTTAGGAAAGCCCTGTCTTCGGGCCGCCGTCCGGGTTGACTGCTAGAGGCGCCGAGCAATCGGCGTCCCAGATGAATGGTCGCCACGCGGGCGCAAGCCCGCCGTACAGAACCCGGCTTACAGGCCGGCTGGTATTCTCCCTTTATTGCTTATTGCGCGGGCGGGCGGACGAAGATCCGCTGCGCCGCCGCCAGCACCGGCAACGGCGTTAGGGCCCAGGGGCAGCGGCGGGGCAAGCCCGCCGCGCCGTCTGCTTATTTCGACGCGGTCACAGGCGCCTGCAATTGCAGGGTCTGCACCACCTGCTGCCCGAAGCCGGTGAGCAGATTGTATTGTTCCGCAACGCTGTTGCCACCCTGCGCCACCACCAGCGGGCAGTAGGCCGAGATCAGCGCATTGGCCACATCCGAGAGGCGGGCCTTGGGGTTTTGTTGCGACAGCGTGGTGGCCAGCTGCGCCACGGCGGCTCCCGCGAGCGGCGGGGTGGGTTTGCCGACCAGGCTTACAGCCTTGTCCGCCAGATCCTTCGGCACCAGCTTGCCGTCATTGGCGGGGCAGGTGAGCTTGGCGGCAATCGAGGTGGGCTGGCGGGCCACCAGCGAGGTGCCCACCGGCGTCGCCCACACGATCGCCACGTCCGGCATGGGCACGGCGGCGACCGCGGGCGAGACATCGGCCGCGACCTGGAGCGTGAAGCGGCGCAGCTCCGCGCTCTTCTGCCAGTCGGGAAGGCTACTGGCGGCGACCACCGGGCAATAAGCGGCGGTCAGCGCATCCACCACCGTATCGGGGGTCGCATCCGTATCGGCGGCGGAATAGGCGGCTGTGAGGACGTGGATCTGCCGGTTGCCGCCCTGCATCATCTGGGTAATGGCGGCGACCGCCTTGGGGTCCGGCCCGGTGGAACCCGGCCCGCCGCCCACCTTCGGGCAATCGAAGGCCGAGGCCTGCTGGGTGCCGTAATCCGGCACGTGCGCGGTGGCGCGCCAGGCGGCGACCATGGCCGGGGTCGCGCTCGGATCGGCCGTGTTGCCCCAGGAGGTGCGCACGTAATTCACCAGATCCGCCACCTGCTGGTCGCTGAGCCGGCCGGCGAACGAGGGCATGGGCCCATAGGTGCCGCCGGAGGGCAGGCCGCCGAGGATCGCCATGATCACATTATAGGGCTCGCTCGCCACCACCGCCGGATTGCCGGCGAGCGGGGGAATGATGTCGGTGGAGCCGGAGCCCTTGGACATGTGGCAGGGCGCGCAATTGTCCACATAGCTCTTGGCGGCGCGCTGGAACACATCGGCCGGCAAGGGCGAGGCGGCCTGCGGCGCAGGCACGTCGCTCGGCGGCGGCGCGTCCATGAGATAGGTGACGAGGGCCGTGAGATCGGTGGGCGTGAGGAAGCCCAGGCTGTCGTGCACCACTTCCGCCATCGGGCCGAACACGGAGGTCTTGCCGGTGGAGGAGCCGCTCTTCAGGAAGGTGGTGAGCTTGTCGGCGGTCCAGCCGGACTTTTTCAAGCCTTCGGTCGAAATATCCGGCGCCCAATAGCCGTCCACTTCGGTGCCGAGGAAATTCTGCTTCTGCTTCACCGCGCCCATCAGGTTGCGCGGGGTATGGCAGTCGCCGCAATGGGCGAGCGTCTGGGCGAGATAGGCACCGCGGTTCCACGCGTCGCTCTTGCCGGCGGTCGGCTTGAAATAGGCCGGTTCGAAGAACAGTTCGCGCCAGGCCAGCAGGCCGAGGCGCACATTGAACGGGAAGTTGAGCTGGTTTTCCTTGCGCGGCTCGGCGATCGCCGGAATGCGCCGCACGAATGCCCAGAGCGCTTTCAGATCGTCCTCGCTCACGCCGGTATAAGCGTCGAACGGCATGGCGGGATAGAGATAGGCGCCATCGGCGCGAATGCCGTCGTGCAGCGCGGCCTTGAACTGCTCATAGGTCCAGGTGCCGATGCCATAGGTGGGATCGGACGTGATGTTCACCGAAAACATGGTGCCGAACGGGGTGTTGAACGGCAAATTGCCGGCGAACGGCTTCTTCGGGTCGCCGGAATGGCAGGGCATGCAATCGCCGGCCTTGGCGAGATAAGCGCCCTTGTCCACCAGGGCCGAATCATCGGCCGCCGTTTGCGCTGAGGCAGTACCGGAAAATGCTGCCGTTACGGCACAGGCCGCCCACAGAGCCGCATTGCGAAGCCTACGCATGAACCCGCCCCCTTTTGTGTGTCCCATCCCTACATTGGACATCTTACATTTTAGAGACGGGAAGACAGCCCCCTCGCGCTCAGTTGCCGCGGGCCCGGGCTTGGGCGAAAAGAGCGGGATATCGGCGCGTCGCGCCGGGTTCCTTTCGCCCCGCCCGTTTGCCCGCCCTCCGGGGCCCGCAGCGAGAAGAAACGTCGCATGCCGCGCTCCAAGTCCGCCTCCGACCGCCCGCTCCGCGACCAGATCGTGGAAAGCCTGACGCGAAATGACGCCGCCGCCGAGCATGCGCGGCTCGCGGAGGAGATCGCCGCCCACGACGCGCGCTATTACCAGGAGGATGCGCCGAGCGTCACGGATGCGGAATATGACGCCCTGCGCCGCCGTTACGAGGCGATCGAGGCGCGCTTTCCGGACCTGCGCGACACCGACAGCCTTTCGGAAAAGGTGGGGGCGGCCCCGGCCTCCAAATTCGCGAAGATCACCCATGTCGTGCCCATGCTCTCGCTCGGCAATGCCTTTTCCGACGAGGAGGTGGTGGAGTTTGTCGCGCGCGTGCGGCGGTTCCTGAACCTGCCGGCGGACGAGACTTTGTGCTTCACCGCCGAGCCGAAGATCGACGGTCTCTCCTGCTCGCTGCGCTTCGAGCAGGGCCGTCTCGTCTCCGCCGCCACGCGGGGCGATGGCAGCCAGGGCGAGGATGTGACCGCAAATGTGCGGACCATCACGGAAATCCCCCATGTGCTGAAAGGCGAGGGGGTGCCCGCGCTGATCGACGTGCGCGGCGAGGTTTATATGGACAAGGGCGATTTCCTCGCCCTCAATGCCCGCCAGGAAGAGGCCGGCAAGCCGCTGTTCGCCAATCCGCGCAATGCCGCCGCCGGCTCGTTGCGCCAGCTGGATTCCGCGATCACCGCCGCCCGCCCGCTGCGGTTCTTCGCTTATGCCTGGGGCGAGGCGAGCAGCTTGCCCGCCGACACGCAGCTCGGCGTGGTTCAGGCGTTTGCCCGCTGGGGATTGCCCACCAATCCCCTCACCATTCTCGCCGACGACGCGGCCGGCCTGCTGGCGCATTTCCGCAAGATTGGCGAAGAGCGGGCGCAGCTCGGCTATGACATCGACGGCGTGGTCTACAAGGTGGATCGCCTGGATCTGCAACGCCGGCTCGGCTTCGTCTCGCGCTCGCCGCGCTGGGCGCTGGCGCACAAATTCCCGGCCGAGCAGGCCACCACGGTTCTGGAGGAGATCGAGATCCAGGTCGGCCGCACCGGCGCGCTGACCCCGGTGGCGAAGCTGATTCCCGTCACGGTGGGCGGTGTGGTGGTCTCCAACGCCACGCTGCACAATGAGGATTATATCCGCGGCATCGGCGGCGACGGCGAGCCGATCCGTGGCGGCGTCGACATTCGCGTCGGCGATACGGTGGTGGTGCAGCGCGCCGGCGACGTGATCCCGCAGGTGGTTTCCGTGGTGCTGGAGAAGCGGCCGGAAGGCACGAAGGCCTTTGAATTTCCGCACCATTGCCCGGTCTGCGGCAGCCTCGCCGTGCGCGAGGTGGACCCGAAGACCGGCAAGCAGGATGCCGTGCGCCGCTGCACCGGCGGCCTCATCTGCCCGGCCCAGGCGGTGGAGCGGCTGCGCCACTTCGTCTCGCGCAACGCGTTCGACATCGAGGGGCTGGGGGAGAAGCAGGCGCATGCCTTCTACGAATGGAAGATGATCGCCGAGCCCGCCGACATCTTCCGCCTGAAGACGCGCAACGAACAGTCCCTGACCCGGCTGGAGAATCGCGAGGGCTGGGGCAAGACCTCGGCGCAGAAGCTGTTCGCCGCCATCGAGGAGCGGCGCACCATCGCGCTCGATCGCTTCATCTTCGCGCTGGGCATCCGCCATGTGGGCGAGACCAATGCCAAGCGCCTCGCCCGCCATTACGGCGCCATGGACGCCCTGCGCGAGGCTGCGCTTGCGGCGGAGATGCCGGAAGAGATGGAGGCGGCGGCTGCCCCCGAGGCCGCTCAGGCGGAGGTAGCACCGGAGGAGCCCGGCCCCGCGAAAGTCCGGCGCCGCAAGCCGCAGGGCAATGACGCCTGGGCGGAAATGATCAATATCGACGGCATCGGCGCGGTCGTCGCCGAGGCGGTGGTGGACTTCTTCCGCGAGCCCCACAACCGGGAGGTCGTCGAGGCGCTGCTGAAGGAGGTCACGCCCCAACCTCTTGAAGCCGTCTCCACCGGCTCGCCGGTCTCGGGCAAGACCGTGGTCTTCACCGGCGCGCTGGAAAAGATGACCCGCGAGGAAGCAAAGGCCATGGCGGAGCGGCTCGGCGCCAAGGTTGCGGGCTCGGTTTCCGCCAAGACCGACATCCTGGTGGCGGGTCCCGGCGCGGGATCGAAGCTGGAGAAAGCGCGCGCGCTCGGCGTCCAGGTGATCACCGAGGACGATTGGTTTGCGCTGGTGGGGTGAGGCTTTTGCAGCCCCGTTCTACGAAAAATGTTTCACGTGAAACAATGGCTTAGCAAAGACGAACGGCGCGGAGAAGCGCTTCTCCGTGCCCCTTCTGCCCTTGAAACCGCCGTTTCGCCCGAAGTTCGGCCGATGACGTCGCGCCGCGGGCGAACTCTTCGGGAAACGCGCGGGACGAGGGGGGATACCCGCTCTAAAGCGGGGTGCGCGCCCGCATGGCGGCCGAAAGCGTGCCTTCGTCCAGATAGGCGAGATCCCCGCCCACCGGCACGCCATGGGCGAGGCGGGTGACCTTCACCGGCAGGTCGCGCAGGAGGTCGGTGATGTAATGGGCCGTGGTCTGGCCATCCACCGTGGCGCCGAGCGCCAGGATCACTTCCTTGAAGCCCTCGGCGGCGACCCGGCCGATGAGCTTGGCGATGGAGAGATCCTCCGGCCCCACCCCGTCGAGCGGCGAGAGCACGCCGCCGAGCACGTGATATTTGGCATTGATGGCCGAGGCCCGCTCCAGCGCCCACAGATCGGAGACGTCGGCCACCACCACCAGAACCGTCGGGTCGCGCTCATGGTCCGCGCACACGGTGCAGGGATCGCGCACGTCGAGATTTCCGCACACACGGCATTCGACGATCTTGCCCAAAGCGTCCTGCATGGCGAGCGTGAGCGGGGCCAGCAGGGTTTCGCGCTTCTGGATCAGATGCAAGGCGGCCCGGCGGGCGGAACGCGGGCCGAGCCCCGGCAGGCGGGCCAGCAGCTGGATCAGGCGTTCAATCTCGGGGCCGGCGACGGCGCGGGGCATGGCGGGCTTTCTCGACGCGAACTTCAGAGCGTCATGTAGCCCCGCCATCGCGTTTCCGCCAAGGGTGCCGAACGGCCTGAGGGCGCGCCGCTCACGCAAGTGGCGCGATATCGCCATCGCCGGCAAACTCGGTGGCGACCCGCACCAGCCAGCGCCGCACCACGCTTTCCTCCTCGGGGGAAAGGCCGGCCGCCATGCGCGCTTCAAGGGGCGCGGTGCGGGCGCGGCATTGGACCAGCAGGGCTTCGCCCGCCGGCGTGACATTGAGGCTGATGGCGCGCCCGGCGGCGGGCGCGGTCCGCGAGAGGGCGCCGTCGCGCTCCAGATTGCGCACGATCACGGTGAGGGTCTGCGGCGTCAGCAGCGCAAGCCGGGCGATCTGCGCCGCCGGCTGTCCGGGATAGGCTTTCACCAAGGTGAGGACGAGGAATTGCGGCGCCGTCAGGCCAAGATCCGCCAAGGCCTGCTGCAAGGCATGGCTGGAGGCCGCGTTGGCCTGGCGCAGGAGATAGCCGAGATAGCCGTCCACGCCCCGCTTGCGCTCGCCCGGGCGCGGCAGATCGCCCGCCCGCGGCGAAGCGGAAGAGGCGGCCTTGCTCTTCATATCAGACCTCTTATATACACACCGATATCAGTCCTCTGATATGCACGATGGAGCTTGAGACGTCCATGTCCGACACGAATGCACATCACGTCCGTATGTCCCCCGCCAAGGTCTATGGCTTGGCCAAGCCGGTGTTCGCCGCGCTGGCCGACCTCAGCGCCGCCGTGAAGGCGAGCGGGCTTGAGACGTCCCTTCTGGAATTGGTGAAGCTGCGCGCCTCGCAGATCAACGGCTGCGCCTATTGCGTGCAGATGCATGCGACCGACGCCCGTAAGGAGGGAGAGAGCGAGGACCGCCTTCAATTGCTCGCGGTGTGGCCGGAGGCGCCGGTCTTCACCGCCCGCGAGCGCGCGGCGCTGGCCTGGACCGAAGCCCTCACCCGCCTTTCCGCCGGCCCCGCCTCGGATGCGCTCTATGCCGAAGTGGGCGCGCACTTTTCCGAGGCCGAGATCGTCAACCTCACCGCCGCGGTCGGATTGATCAATATGTACAACCGCTTCGGTGCACCGCTGCGCTATCCGCCGGCGGTCGCGCCGCGTGCGGGCTGAGACCCTCCGGGCGGGCGGCATTGCTTCCCGCCCCCTCCCGCTGCTAAAAGTTTAGGCACTTCCGGTGTCGTCACGAGCCGGCCCCGCGTGCGCCCGCACGCTTACGGACCGCCCAGGATGGCGCCCATGCTTCCGATCATCGCGTTCCTCAAGCGCTTGCTGCCCGCGCTGACCCCGGTCAGCAATGTGGAACGCCTGCGCGCCGCCTGCGGCGCCGGGCTCGGCCTGTTCCTCACCGGCTTCATCACCCAGCTGGCGCTGGGGCCGGTGGATCATCTGGTGCTGCTGATCGCGCCCATGGGGGCATCGTCCGTGCTGCTGTTCGCGGTGCCGTCGAGCCCGCTGGCGCAGCCTTGGTCGATCCTCGGCGGCAATCTGGTGGCGGCGCTGGTGGGCGTCACCGCCGGCATCCTCATTCCCCATCCCTATCTCGCGGCGGGCGTGGCGGGCGGCGTCGCCATCGGCCTGATGCTGGTGCTGCGCTGCCTGCATCCGCCGAGCGGCGCGGTGGCGCTGACCGCCGTGCTCGGCGGCCCGGCGATCCATGCGCTCGGCTATCAGTTCGTGCTCTGGCCGGTGGGGATCAATTCGCTGCTGCTGCTCGGCTGCGCGCTCGCCTACAACAATCTCACCGGCCGCCGCTATCCCCACCTCGCCCCGGTCGCGGCGGCGCCCGGCGATCCCGGACGCGCCAAGGACCGCGTCGGCTTTTCCGCCGCCGATCTCGACGCGGTGCTGAAGCAATATGGCGAGGTGATGGATATCGACCGCAACGCCCTCGAAGCGATCCTGCGGCAGGCCCAGACCCGCGGCTATCAGCGCCGCACGGGGGAGATCACCTGCGGCGACATCATGACCCGCAACGTGCTGGCGGTGGCGCCGGAAACCCCGCTGCGCGCGGCCCTCGACCTGCTGCGCGGCCATCACATCAAGGCCCTGCCGGTGACCGACGAGAAGGCGCACGTGGTGGGCATCGTCACCCAGACCGATCTGCTCGACAAAGCCGACTGGGGCCGCAACGGGCCGCACATCGGCTTCGCCCAGCGCCTGAAACAGGGCCTCAATGCCGGGCGCGCGCCGGACGCCAGCGTCGCCGACATCATGACGACGCCGGTCAAATCGGCGCGGCCCGACACGCCGATCGCCAATCTCATCCCCATGATGCTGGATGCCGGCCTGCATCACCTGCCGGTGATGGACGCCCATCTCCAGCTCGTGGGCATCGTCACGCAAACCGACCTGATCGCCGCATTGTTCTACGGCAATCTCGCCGGCCGCCTCGCGCCGAGCCGAACGGCGGGCTGAAGGATCGGGGGCGCGACCTCTCAGGCCACGGGCGGGGGCGCGAGCACCTGTTCCAGCCCTTCGTCCCACGGCGGCACGGAGCCGTAGAGCGCGGCGAGATGGTCGATGAACACCCGCACCTTCTGCGGCAGGAAGCGCCGGCTCGGATAGACCGCGAATACGCCGACGCGATGGGAGGCGTGGAAATCGCGCAGCACGACCTGGAGCGCGCCGCTGCGCAGTTCCGGCCCCACATCCCAGGTGGAGCGCAGCGCGATGCCCACTCCGGCCAGCACGGCCTCGCGCACCACCTCGTTGGAATTGGTGCGCAAGGGCGAATAGACGCGCTGGGTCACCGGCCCGTCCGGCCCCTCCAGCCGCCACGGGTCCTGCCCATGGGTGGCAAGCAAGGTGTGATCGGCAAGGTCGGCGAAGCTTTCCGGCACACCGGCGCTGGCGAGATAGGCCGGGCTCGCGCACAGCACCCGGTGCACCGGGGCGAGGCGGCGGGCGACCAGGCTGGAATCGTTCAGGTCGGCGATGCGCACCGCGATGTCGAAGCCATCCCCGACGATGTCCACGAATGCGTCGGACAGTTCGAGGTCGATGGTGAGATCGGGATTGGCGGACAGCAGCGGCCCGAGATGGGGGGCGATATGCATGCGGCCGAACGAGGTCGGCGCCGACACCCGCAGCAGCCCGCGCGCCTCGGTGGAGCGGCGCGACAATTGGGTTTCCGCCTCCTCGATGGAGGCGAGGATCGCCACCACCCGTTCATAGAAGCCTTGCCCCGCCTCGGTCAGCGTGACCTTGCGGGTGGTGCGCTGGAACAGGCGCGCGCCGAGTCGGTCTTCCAGCCGCTGCACCCTTTTGGAGACCACGGGCGGGGAGAGGCCCAATTCGCGCCCGGCGGCGGAGAGGCTGCCGGCGGTGACGATGCGGGCGAAAATCTCCAGATCCCCGAGATTGCCGATCATGGGCCGGGATTCGGCGGTGGGGCGGCGGGCCTGGCCTGGGCGGCTGGGAGGGCGGCGTATTGTTTCCATTGCTGGTTTCATTTTAGCCGTAACGGAAATAATCCGCGACCGCTTTTCACTGCAAACCGATTATACTGGTAAAAAAAGGAAACGGTTCAAGGGATGCCGCAATGACGAGCCTCAGGCTTCCGGCAGCGGACGAGACGACCCTCGCCAATCGCGAGGCGATCATCGCCGATCTGCGCGCCATCGTGCCCGGCGAAGGCGTGATCGCGCACGAGAAGGAAATGCGCCCCTACGAATCCGACGGGGTGACCGCCTATAAGAATCTGCCGCTGGTGGTGGTGCTGCCGAGCACGACGGAGCAAGTCTCCCGCGTGCTGAAATATTGCCACGACAACAATGTCCGCGTGGTGCCGCGCGGGGCGGGAACTTCGCTGTCCGGCGGCGCCTTGCCGCTCCAGGACGGCGTGCTGCTCGCCATGGGCAAGTTCAACAAGGTGCTGGACATCGATTTTGCCAATCGCTGCGCCGTGGTGCAGCCGGGCGTGACCAATCTCGGCATTACCCGCGCGGTGGAGCACGAGGGCTTCTATTATGCGCCCGACCCCTCCTCGCAGATCGCCTGCACCATCGGCGGCAATGTGGGCGAGAATTCCGGCGGC
>NCEH01000130.1 GCA_002304505.1 Rhizobiales bacterium 32-66-11
AATCGCGGTCTCGGAGGTGAAGCCCGTCAGCTCGAGCACGCGGCTGTTGGCGACGATGATGTGGAGGCTGGCATGGAACACCACGATGGGGCGCTCCGGCGAGATGCGGTCCAGATCGCGCCGGGTCAGGCGCGCGCCATCGATATGCAGCGGGTCGAAGCCCCAGCCCACCAGGACGCTCTCACCCGGATCGGCGTGGTGCGCCTGCGCAAGGCGGGCAATCACCGCATCGATGGATGCGAGGCCGGCCACCTTTTGCCCCGCGGGATTACGCCGCTCGCCCGCGCCCACATAGGTGTATTTCCACAGCGTGCCTTCCATCACATGGGCGTGGCCTTCGACGAAGCCGGGCAGGATCACGGCCTCGGCGAAGCGTCGGTCCACGGGCAGGCCCGCGAACTCCGACGCCGTTCCCACGGACTGGATGCGTCCGTCCTTCACGGCCACATGGGTGGCCTCGGGGCGGGATGGATCCATCGTGATGATGCGGCGCGCCTCGAAAACCGTCGTTTCGCCCACTTCGCAGCCTCCTCATTCTGGAAGGAGTATGGGCGCGCACGCAGCAAACCACAGGGGCCAGCGGGCAAAGAGCGATGGGGCCAGTGATGGCAGCGCAGCCCGCGCGTCGGTCTCTTGACCGAGGTCAACCGCATGTCGGGCCACCCCGCGTAAGATGGCCCTGAAGGGAGCCGGCATGAGAAGGCGAGACATGCTTATCGGCGCAGGTGGTGCGCTTCTGTTGGCGGGCGGGGGTGCTATCGGCTGGCGATCAGCGGTGGGTTCGATGGGCGATTTCGATGCCCATGCAGCCAGTCTTCGCGCTCCGATCCGCGTCGAGGCGGGCATTGCCGACATCATCCGATATGCAACACTTGCCGCCAACGGCCACAATACCCAGCCCTGGCGATTTCACGTCGAGGGAAACGTGATCGACATACGACCCGACCTCGCGCGCGCGACCCCGGTCGTCGATCCTGACAATCACCACCTTTATGTTAGCCTCGGGTGCGCGGCCGAGAACCTGCTGATCGCAGCCACGGCGACCGGACGACCCGGGCAGTTGGAAACGGAGGCTGGAGGCGCGCGCATCCGCTATTCCTTCTCCAGGGCTGAAGCCCGTCCTCACCCGCTGCTCGCCGCCATTCCCCTGCGACAATCCACCCGAGCGGAATATGATGGGCGTCCGGTGCCTGCCGTGGATATAGAGGCGCTTCGACAGTCCGCCGAAACCCCGGGTGTGCGTCTCATCCTGCTTTCCGACCGGGCGCGGGTCCGTCAGGTGCGGGACCTGATCGTTGCCGGCAACGATGCGCAGCTGGCCGACGCGGCCTTCGTCGCTGAGCTGAAACGATGGCTGCGGTTCAATCCGCGCAGCGCCATGGCGTCCGGTGACGGGCTGTTCTCGGCCACAAGCGGCAATGCCGTGCTCCCGGACTTTCTCGGCCGTATCGCCTTTGACACGTTCTTTGCGGCCGGCGCCGAAAGCGACAAATATGCGCGTCAGATCGACTCCTCGGCCGGGATCGCAATCTTTCTGGCGGAGCGCGAGGACGAAGCGCACTGGATCGCGGTCGGTCGCGCCTGCCAGCGTTTCGCGCTTGCCGCGACCGCATCCGGGCTCAAACACGCCTTGGTCAACCAGCCTGTCGAGGTCGCGCGGCTGCGACCTGAATTGGCGGCGCTGATTGGGGAGGGCGGAATGCGGCCCGATATCGTCATGCGCTTCGGCTATGGCCCGACGCTGCCTTTCTCGCTCCGCCGCCCCGTGAACGCCGTTCTGGTCTAGCAAAGGCAACCTCCGCGCACAGGGCCAGGTTATGAACCGAGCGCGTATGTTGGTTCTGTCCAACATGGAATAGCCCCCGCTAGGCGGACATCGCCACTCTCTCCATGCCCCTGTCCCATCCTCCAATTGGAGTATGGGAAGAATGTCGCAGGTGAGCGTTTGGCTGTATCGACCACTCGCCGCAACCTGATCGCGCTCTATGCTGCCAACCTTAAGCAAGGTTGGGCGCTATGGCAGACACTGACATCTTATCGGTCATCGATAAGCTCTACGCTGCCGCGCTAGAGCCGAGGGGCTGGGAGCAGGCGCTCGGCGCTATCTCACAGGCCGTGGGCGCTATCGGGATCACGATCGTTCCTTTGGGCGCGCTCATCGGATCAAATTCCTGCGCTTGCTCCCAATAGGGGGTGTGCTCGCAGGTAATTTTTCTCGCGGCGCTTTAGTTGCCGTTGGCCGGGCCGACCTCGCCGCGCGACTCATATGGATGAAGCAATATGAGATGGTGCATCTTGTATCACTCGCCTGCATGAGAAACAGCGCAGCAGATGCCGCGGCGGCCGTATTTATAATGGCGTGTCAGTACCACAATGTATCTGCTTATAACTTTGTTCGTAATGAGCAAGGGCGGGTGAATGCAACCCTCCGAGCGCGAGGCGGCTGCTAAATATTTCGCGAGCCTATTGTACGCGCTCTCGTTGTTCGCCGCCATCAGATGCCCGCAGAATGGGGGGATGGGGTCTTCGCGGCGGAGGACCCCCGGCGCTTCGGGAAGACGGTTGCGGCACTCTAAGTCGCATTCCACCTTGACCTAGCGGGAGGGTGCCCGGATAAATCCCATTCGCTCTGCGGAAGCAGCCTAGGATGGACAGATGCGAAGCAGCAGAGGCGAAGCGCATTACATCCGGCTGATCGACGAAATAGAAGCTTCGCTGGACGATCCCGGCGGCATCGAGAAGCTCGCCGCGCATCTCGAAGGTCTGCCGGAGATACTGCGCAACCTCGACCGCCCCTTGCCTGATGGCGGCCGGATGCTCCTGATGATCGACCCCATGGGGCTCGTCGTTAGTCAGAACGCAGCGGCGGCCAAGGCGCTCGGCCTGTCGATCGGTGCCTCGATCGCCGAAGCAGCCCTCACGCCGCAGGCTCTGCCTGCATTTCTGGACACGTTGGGACGCGGTAAGGGGCCCGCCCCGCTCGCCGTGGCAGCCCGTGCCGGGCATTCGCTTTTTCTGCTGGGCTCGCAGCACGAGGCCGGCGGCCCCATTTCGCTGGCGGAGGTCCGCCGCGGGATCGGCCGGCACGTCCTGAACCAGTTGGCCGATGCTGTCAGCCTGATACCCTCGGAGACCGAGGTGCTGGCGGGATTGATGGACGGCAAGTCCATCGACCAGGTCGCCGCCGCCCTGTCGCGCAAGGAGGGGACGGCGCGCCAGCAGGTCAAGTCGATCATGGCCAAGATGGGGGTCAATTCCCAGACCCAACTCATCTCGACGGCTTACGCGCTTTCGCTGATGTTCGAGCGCACCCAGTCGCCGGCTCGCGGCGTCGCCGGCACGGATGGGACGAGCGTTGATCTGCCTGGGGCAACGCTGTTCGACAGCCGGCACGGTCAACTGGGCCTTCATCGTTTCGGCGCCACGGACGGCGTACCGGTTCTCCTGTTCCACGGCGCGATCTTCGGCATCGCCGGCCATGCCGAGTTCCGGCGGGCCGCCGAGATGATTGGGCTTTGCATCATCGCCCCCGAGCGGCCCGGCTTCGGGCATACGCAATTGCCCGAGGAAGCGGACCCGGTGGAACTCGCCTGCGCGCAGGCGCTGGATGTTCTTGACGCGCTCGGCAAGCCGCGTGTCGTCCTACTGGCCCACGATATCGGAACGCGCTTCGCCGCCCGCCTCGCCCGCCTTGCACCCGACCGAGTAGCAGCTGTCGTGGCCGCCTCGACGACACCGCCGATGCAGACCTGGGCCCAGACCGCCGGCATGCCGACCCGCCACCGGGTGAATGCGTGGGCGGCGCAGAAGCTTCCGGGCCTGATGGACAAGATCGTCGGCCTCGGCCTGTCGCAGATTGCCCGCCAGGGCGTCGACGTGCTGCCAAAACTGGTCTTCGACGGCTGCGATTTCGATCAGGACATCCTGCGTCGGCCGGACTGCCAGGCCGCCCTGCAGGAGGGGTTCCATCTCGCATGGTCGCAGCAGGGGGCGGGATTTCGCAGCGACATGCGGCTGACCAATGAAGACTGGCGCCAGGAAGCCCTCCAGGTCTCCGTGCCGTTTCACTGCCTGCACGGGACACAGAATCTCACCGTCTCGGGCCAGGCTGTCATGGAGCTTGCGGCCGAGATGCCGCATGGCCGCTTCCGGGCGATCGAGGACGGCGGCCACAGTCTCCCCCTGAGCCATACCGCCGTCATCCTGCGCCATGTGCTGGCAGCGGGTTACAAGGCAGGGCTGGGGCTCGACACGCTCGACCACTGATCAGGAGCGATGCAGCCAAAAGCAAGGTTCGATTACCATTTGGTAGTTTTGTCCGCTCCCATGATGACCATAGGGTTACCCGCGCGGCCACAGCGGGAACTCGACAGTGTCAGCCTTCAAGGTCTCCACCTCGTTTGCCCTGATGGGTCGAACGGCGCCCTTCCTGCTCTTTCGCCTGCTGGTTTATATCGGCATTGCTGCGGCCTATGTGCTGGCAACGGGCGTCGGAGCCGGCATTGGCTATGGCGTGGGCGCCTTGTGGGACGATGAGAAACGGCTGTCGGCCGGATTCTACGGTGCGGCCGCCGGCATTGGGCTGGTCGGCGCGGTGTTGTACCTGCTGCGCGAATACATCCTCTACATCGTCAAGGCCGGCCACATCGCGGTGATGGTCGAGTTTTTGCGGGGCCGCGAGATTCCCCGCGGCCAAAGCCAGGTCGCCCATGCACGCGCCATGGTGACGGAGCGCTTCGGCACGTCCAACGTGCTGTTCGGCATCGATCAGCTGGTCAAGGGCGTGATTAATGCCGTCACGGGAATGCTGGAGGGGCTGCTGTCGATCCTGCCTCTTCCCGGTATGGACAGGCTGGCCTCGATCCTGCGCTCTTATCTGAAAATCGCTGTCGGGCTGATGGACGAGGTGATGCTCGCCCATTGCTTCGACAATCGCGGGCAGGACCCTTACACCGCCTCGCGCGCAGCGTTGGTGCTCTACGCCCAGAACGCGCGGCCGCTCATGATCAGCGCGGCCTGGGTGACGGCCTTCGTTTGGCTGCTCTCCGTGCTCGTGTTTCTGGTGATGCTGGCGCCCGCAGGGGCCCTCGCGTGGCTGATGCCGGGCCAGGTGTCGGCGGGCGGCCTCGTCTTTGCCGCCCTGTTCGCGTGGTCGATCAAGGCCGCCATCATCGAGCCCTTCGCCGTCGCCTGCATGCTGCAGGCCTACTTCAAAGTGACCGCCGGCCAGACGCCCAATCCCGAATGGGAGGCGAAGCTCGATAGCGCTTCCGACAAGTTCAACGCCCTCGGCCAGCGCGCCGGCGCGTGGGCGGGCGAGCGTATGGGCTTTTCGGCACAAGGAGAACCGACATGAGGCGTCCCTTCGCATACGCAGCGGCCGCCATGCTGTTGTCGGTCGGCCTGGCGCAGGCGGAGGCGCCGCGCACCATCATCGTGATGGACGGGTCGGGCTCGATGTGGGGGCAGATCGACGGGCGGACCAAGCTCGACATCGCCCGCGAGACCGTGGCCAAGGTTCTGGGTACGCTGCCGGCCGATCAGGAGCTGGGGCTCATGGCCTATGGCCACCGCTCCAAGGGCGATTGCCGCGACATCGAACTCATGGTCGCGCCGGCCAAGGGCACGGCCGGCAAGATCGGCGAGCGGGTCGCCGCCATGCGCTTCCTCGGGAAGACCCCGCTCTCCGAGGCCGTGCGGCAGGCCGCCGAGGCGTTGCGCTATGGCGAGGAGGCGGCCACCGTCGTGCTCATCACCGACGGGCTGGAGACCCACGTCATCGGGTTCGGCCTCACCAAGGCGGAAGGCGCTCAGGTGGCGTGCCTCGCCGAGAACACCGGCGGGCGCTATATCGAGGCCTCGAACGCCAACGCCCTGCGTGACGCGCTGGCCGCGACCGTGGCCGCGCCGGCGCCGCCTCCCGCTCCGAAACCCGCCCCTCCCACCGCCACCTTGAGCGCGCCGGACAGCGCCCCCGCGGGATCCGTGCTCGCGGTCGGCTTCACGGCGCCGAAGGGCCAGTTCGACTACATCCATCTCCTGAACGCCAAAGGCGAGCGCGTCGCGGAGGCCGCTGTCGGCAGCACGAACCCACTGTCGCTCCGCCTGCCCTTCGAACTCGGAAAATACGAGCTGGCCTATTCCAGCCACGCGGACGGCATCATCGCGCGCCGGCCGCTCACCGTGACCGAGGCGGCGGTCATGCTGAACGCGCCCGACAGCGCCCCAGCCGGCTCGCTGATCGAGATCGGCTGGACCGGACCTGCAGCACAGCACGACTACATCAAACTGCTCGACGCGAAGGGCGAGCGCGTGGCCGAGGCGGCGATCGGCGGCGACAACCCGGTCCGTCTGCGTCTGCCGTTCACGCCTGGGGGCTTCACGCTGGTCTATGCGTTCAAGAACGCGGAGGCCATCTTCTCGCGGCCGATCAGCCTAACCGAGGCCAAGGTGGCGCTGACCGCCCCGGACCGGGCGCAGGTCGGCTCGGAGGTCGTCGTCGCGTGGGAAGGGCCGGCGGCCACCTATGACAACATCCAGCTGGTGCGCGCGAGCGATGGCGAGCGCATCACCTACGACTACGTCAAGGACCAGCCGCTCACCTTCCGCATGCCGAACGAGCCGGGGCGCTACGAGTTCCGCTATGTGTTCGAGGATGCCGAGGTCATCGCGCGCCGGCCCATCGACGTGGTGCTGGAGAAAGTCGAGGCTGTTCCCGCCGCTCCGCCCGGCCGGACGCAAGCCGCGCGCACGCCCGCGTCGCAGGACAGCGCCGCGCTGACACCGCGGGATCTCGTTCCGGTCACCCTTCAGGCCGACATGGGAACCATGGGGTTCAACGTGGTGTGGTCGGCAACGCCCGTTCCCGGACAGAAGCTGCCGCCCGAGGCCTGGGCGATGAATGAGGGAACGGCGGATCCGGTCGAGGCGGAGTTCTTTCCCGGCCAATACGATGTCGTCGGCGATGCGGGCGACAACGTCTTCGCCCGTCGGATTACGGTCGTCACGGGAGGGGCGAACCGCTTCGTTATTCCTTATGCGCGCGAGCGCAGCCCGGCCGGGGAGGACGCGCCCCGCGCCGATGACGGACTGGTGACGCTACGGCTCGCCGGGGTGCCGGAGAGCGGGGCGGTCCGCTGGTTCGCCTTTCCGATTGGTGGTCAGGATGCTCTCGCCGTCGCCAGTGGCGATGCGGTCCGCGGACCGTGGGAGACCCGGATCGAGCCCGGCCTCTGGCTGCTCACCGGCAAGCCGGCCGACGGCGGCGCCATCGCCCACATGGCGCTGGAGCCGTTCTCCCCTTCGCCGTCACCGCTCGACCTCGCGGTCCCCAAGCCCGCCCACGCGGCACGCAAGGCGGGCGGCGCGGACGGTCTCGACAGCGCCTGCGACGCCCCGAAGCCGTGCCTCCATCGCGACTCGGCAACCGGCCTCAGCCTGCTTCTGCCCAGCGGCTGGGGCATGGAGGCCGCCCTGGTGATGGAAACCGCCGCCGGCGTCACTGCCCGCCATCCCTCCACCGTGTTCCTGCCACTGCGGCCGGACCGCAACGAGACCATGATCGCGCTCAACACCCGCCAGTGGGACGCGAAGCTCGGCCCGTGCGAGGACATCGCGATCGGCCGGCTCTGCCGCACCGAGCCCATGAACGAGGCCGACCGGCAGGCCTACCGCATTCTCGCGGCCACGCTGGATCATGACTTCACGCGTGTGGGCAAGTGACGCGCTGCGGCGCCGCAGACGAGGTTTATCCATGAAATACCCTGGCTTCGGGATCATCGCCGCCATCCTCCTGGTGCTCGGCACGGGGTTTCCCCGCCCCGCGCCCGCGCAGGCGGACGCCGGGAAGAAGGCCATGGTCGCGGACTGCAGCGGCAAGGAATGCCGCTGCCGTCTCTCAGACCTGACCCTGAACGACATGGCCATCCTGCTCGGCACCGACCTCCCCGCCGATCCCGAGAGCTTCGTCATGATCCATGGCGACGAGATCGGCTGGTCCAAGGTCAGCATTCGCGACGCGGAAATAGCCATCGGCGGCGACGGCACCTGCGACCTCGAGCTGTTCGAGGACTGGAGCCCGGAAGACGGGACGTGGGATGGAACGACGGTTCTGCGTGGGGTGTCCGGCGCGGCTGAATGCCGGCAGATCGGCGCCATGGTCGTCACCATGATGAACAGCAAGGGCAGGAAGGCGCGGGTCGCCTGGAAGGGCGCGTTCGACCTGAACGCGTTCCAGGCGGCGACGAAGCCGGACCTTGAGGATGACCACCCGAAATGGACACAGGTCGATCGCCATACCGTCACCGGCGCGGGCGGCGGCGCGGGAATGGTGACTTCCTACAAGGCCCGGTTGCTGACCCCGCGGCGCTTCCTCATCGACACCCGGATTTCCGGTGAGGGCTGCGTCTTCAGCTTGCGGCATGACGTGCGCAAAGTGGATTGAGGGGGAATCGCCGATCAGCGAGTGGGCTTCAGATCGCGCTCCCGGACCGCGATTTTCTCTCCCTAAAAGCTTTCCGACGCCGGCCCGCGCGCCCGTCGCCACCCTCTCGCGGTCGAACTTAGACTGACGCGGCGCACATTCATCAGCCAGCAGCCCGTGTGAAGCGCCCCACGCGCTTGGCTTCCGGGCCCGAGTCTGGTTACGAAGCAAAGCGCGTGGCCTCATGACGGGGATGGCGCTAGCAATCGCCATCGTTGTCTTTCCTGAGCCTGGACCATCGCTGATGTGGGACCGCCATCCGGTCAATCTGTCGCTGTTGCACATGCTGCCGGACGTCGCCGCCCATCAGGGCGTGGCGCTGCAGCCGTTGCTTGGCCGGGCGGGCATAGGCCGGGAACTGGAACCCGGCCGCCGCGTGGCGCGGGCGCAGATCGCCACCCTGCTGGAAGAGTTTTCGCGGCGGACAGGCTCGCCCGGGATCGGGCTCGACCTTGCGGCCAGCGCAAACCCGATGCGGCTCGGTCCCAGCGGGCACGCCTTGATGAATGGCCGGACGTTGCGCGAAGGCCTCAGCGCTCATGCCCGCCACATGCCCTCTTTGCAGGGCGGCGTGCATATTGCCCTTGATGAGAGCGACGGCCGGGCCTGCTGGCGCCATTCCTTCGCGGACAGCGATGCCGGCCACGCCGGCGTGCTCAATGAAGGTGTCGCCGCCTTCATGGTCGCCGCTCTGCGGGCGGTCATAGGAGAGGTTGGCGGCGACCTTCGCCTCCGGCTGCCGCACCGGGCCCGCATGCCGGCCCGCGATTATGAGGATAAGCTTGGCGCCGGCGTCTCCTTCGGCAATGGCGTCGGCATCGCCGTGAGCTTCGATGCGGCCTGGCTCGATCGACCCAACGCCCTGTTCGGCGCCATGCCGCCATCTTCGGACGATGGCGCAACGTCACCCTACGCGTGCGATTGGTGCGACGAGAACGCGCTCATCGAGACGCTCGAACTCATCATTGCCGCCGCCGCATTGTCGGGCCGCCTGTCGCTCGTTGATGCGTCCCGAAGCCTTGGTCTGTCGCCGCGCAGCCTCCAGCGCCAGCTGGCACGGCTCGGGACGTCCTTCGAGGTTCTGGTGGACGCGTGGCGGCGGGCACAGGCGCGGCGGCGCCTGCTCGATCCGACTCTGTCCGTGAGTTCGATCGCCCGCCTTCTCGGCTATCGCGATCCGGCCCATTTTGTCCGCGCTTTTCGCCGCTGGGAAAATACGCCGCCCACGAAGTGGCGCGAAGCATTCCTGGCGCGAAATGGCAATTGAGGCTCCCTCCAAGATCTGGCTATGGCTCGTGCCGATCGAGGTCGCGCATCGCCAGCGCGACTGACCGGCGTCGCTATGGCGCATGCATGGAAGTGGAGCCGTAATGCGCGCGCAGAGTGCCGCCGCTTGTCAGGCCGGTCTCGGTGGATCAGCACAAGAGGCCGGTGACACGGCCGCTGACACGGCCGCTGACATGGCCGGCAACATGGCCTGGATTGCCGGCGGCAGCTTCCTCATGGGGTCCGACCGGCATTATCCCGAAGAGGCCCCGGCCCATCCTGTCAGTGTGGACGGCTTTTTCATCGACATTGCCCCCGTCACCAACCGGGATTTCGCCCGCTTTGTGTCAGCCACCGGCCATGTCACCCTGGCCGAACGCCCGCCACGGCCTGAGGATTATCCGGGCGCCGATCCAGATCTTCTCGTGCCCGGCTCGCTGGTATTCGCGCCGCCCGTGGAAGACGGCGGTCCGCGGGGCTGGAGGCGCTGGTGGCGCTTTACGCCCGGTGCCGATTGGCGCCATCCGCAGGGGCCCGATAGCTCCGTAGACGCGCGGATGGACCATCCCGTCGTCCATGTCTGCCATGGCGATGCCCTCGCCTATGCGCGCTGGGCCGGCAAAGAGCTTCCGAGCGAGGCGGAATGGGAGTTCGCCGCCCGCGCCGGGCTGGATGGTGCCGATTACGCCTGGGGCGACGAGCTCGCGCCGGGCGGCGTGCACCGCGCCAACACTTGGCAGGGGCGCTTCCCGGTGGAGAACCTCGCGGAGGATGGTCATGTCGGCACCTCGCCCGTCTCCGCCTTCCCGCCCAACGGATTTGGGCTGTTCGACATGATCGGCAATGTCTGGGAATGGACCGACGACTGGTATCGCCCGCGTCATCGCGAACGCGCTGGGAAACCCTGCTGCATCCCCCGCAACCCGCGCGGCGGCAGCGCATTGGAGAGCCTGGATCTTCTCGCGCCGGGCGCCGCTTCCCCGCGCAAGGTGCTGAAGGGCGGCTCCCATCTGTGCGCGCCCAGCTATTGCCGCCGCTATCGCCCGGCGGCCCGACAACCCCAGACCCTGGACACCGCCTCGGCGCATATCGGCTTTCGCTGTGTCCGGCGGGTCGCGCTCCCGACGAGGACGTCATGACCGAAACGCTCCCTGCCTCCGCCCCGGCCGCGCCCAACCGGCGCGATGTGCTGTCCGGCGGCGCCGGATTTCTCGCCGCCATCGCCGGCCTTTCGCTGCTGGCGAAGGGCGCGCGGGCCGCGGACGCGCCACGCCCGCACATTCTCTACATCATGGCCGATGATCTGGGCTTCGCGGATGTCGGCTTCCACGGCTCGGACATCCGCACGCCGAACCTCGACCGGCTCGCGGCGCAGGGGGCGAGGTTCGGCCAGTTCTACGCCCAGCCCATGTGCACGCCGACCCGCGCGGCCCTGATGACCGGCCGCTACCCGCTGCGCTATGGACTGCAAACGGGAGTGATTCCGTCCGGGGCCAGCTATGGGCTGGCGACCGACGAATTCCTGCTGCCGCAAGCGTTGAAAGAGGCCGGCTATCGCACGGCCCTGGTGGGCAAATGGCATCTCGGCCATGCCGATCGCAAATATTGGCCGCGCCAGCGTGGCTTCGACAGCTTCTATGGTCCCCTCGTCGGCGAGATCGACCATTTCAAGCACGAAGCGCATGGTGTCACCGACTGGTATCGGAACAACGATCTGGTCAAGGAAGAGGGCTATGACACAGACCTGTTCGGCGCCGAGGCGGTCCGGCTGATCGGCGCACACGACCCGAAGACGCCGCTGTTCCTCTATCTCGCCTTCACGGCGCCGCATACGCCCTATCAGGCGCCGCAGCGCTATCTCGACATGTATGCCGCGATCGACGATCCGGCACGGCGCGCCTATGCGGCCATGATCACCGCCATGGACGATCAGATCGGCCGGGTGATCGCGGCGCTCGATGCGCGCGGCATGCGCGCGGACACGCTCACCGTGTTCCATTCCGACAATGGCGGCACCCGCAACCGGATGTTCGTCGGCGAGAGCGCCGTGTCGGGCGAGCTGCCGCCCAGCAACGCGCCCTATCGCGAGGGCAAGGGCACGCTCTACGAAGGCGGGACGCGCGTGGTCGGGCTGGCCAACTGGCCGGGCCGCATTCAGCCCGGCGAGGCGACCGGCATGATGCATGTGGTTGACATGCTGCCGACGCTGGCGAAGCTCGCCGGCGCGAGGCTCGACCAAACCAAGCCCCTCGACAGCCGGGATGTCTGGCCGGCGCTCGCCCGCGCTCAGGCCGGGCGCGACGCGGTGGTCTACAATGTCGAGCCCACCCAGGGCGCCGTGCGCGACGGCAAGTGGAAACTGGTGTGGCACGTCGTGCTGCCGCCAAAGGCCGAGCTGTTCGACCTGGAGGCCGATCCTTCCGAGACCACGGACCTGTCGGCGCGCCATCCCGGCACGGTGGCCGAGCTGCAGGCCAAGGTGGTGGACCTCGCCCGCAGCATGGCTCCGCCCCTGTTCTATGCCGCCGCCCTGAAGTCGACCCTTTCGGCGCCGCTCTCGACGCCGGGCGCCGCGCTGTATGAGATGGGGCTGGAGAACGATTGATGCACGACGCCTTTCCACGCATTGCGACGCGCGGCCTCATGGCCTTCGTGCTCGCCGCGCTTCCCGGCTTTGCGGCGGTCGCGGCGGATCTTGCGCCGGCGCCAGCGCCTGTCGCCGTCTCAGCATCGGTGCCCACGGTCGACACGCCGGTTTTCTCGGCCTCGTTCTATCTGTGGGCCAGTGCGCTCAAGGGCACGACCTCGACGCTGCCGCCGCTCCCGGCCATCGACATCGACCTGAGCTTTCGCGACGTGCTGCAGCATTTCGATGGCGGCCTGATGGGTGCGGGCGAGATGCGGGTCGGCCGCTGGGGTTTTCTCGCCGACATCATGTTCACCCAGGTCTCGCCTGGCGGGACCATACCGGGGCCGTATCTCGCCGATGTCGAGGTGCGCTCGCGCAGCCTGACGCTGCAGGGCAATGTGCTGTATCGGTTCTATGATACCGATGCCCTCTCCCTCGACGCCGGCGCCGGCCTGCGCGTCTGGCATCTCGGCAACAAGCTCAGCATCGGGCCGGGGGTGCTGCCCTCGGGCTTCGACTACAGCCAGACTGCGAGTTGGGTCGACCCGGTGCTGGTCGGTCGCCTTTCGGCACAACTCGGCGGACCGTGGAGCGTGATACTGGTCGGCGATATCGGCGGCTTTGATGTTGGCTCGCAATTCACCTGGCAAGCCATCGCCACGGTGAACTACCAGTGGAACGCGAACCTCGCTTTGCGCGCCGGCTATCGCGCGCTCTCGGTCGATTATCAGGACGGCAATTTTCTTTACGATGTGCGCATGCAGGGGCCGGTGCTCGGCGCGACCTATCGGTTCTAGATCTACCGGGTGGGTTTAGAAAAAGCGCAGGTTTAGCATAGAATTGCGCGCAGTGAGATCGTTCTGGAGGACGCTGTCCTGAGAACGCGGTTCGCTCGTCAGGTCTGGCAGCCGCGCCGTTGCGATAAGGGCCGGGCTTTCATCTGGTCCAGGGCGCTGAACATTGTCGATGTTTTTGATCGGCGCGCCGCGATCCGCTCGAATAGCGGTTTCTGGTTGGGCCATCCCCACGGCGGCGGACGGCCGCGGGGAAGCGGCGCTGGTGGCCGCACGCAGACAGGTTGAGGTCGTCTGCGCACACCGCTTGACGGTGGCACGCATCGCCGCGGGCACCGGGATCGGCGCCCGCGTCCGGATCAGTCGCGCAGCAAATCGTTGATGGAGGTCTTGGCGCGGGTCTTCTCATCCACGCGCTTCACGATCACCGCGCAATAGAGCGAGGGACCGGGCCGGCCGTCCGGCAGCGGCTTGCCGGGGAGAGCGCCCGGCACCACCACGGAATAGGGCGGAACCTCGCCCACGAACACTTCGCCGGTCTCCCGGTCGATGATCTTGGTGGAGGCGGAGATGAACACGCCCATGGAGAGCACGGAGCCGCGCCGCACCACCACGCCCTCCACCACTTCCGAGCGGGCGCCGATGAAGCAATCGTCCTCGATGATCACGGGGCCGGCCTGGAGCGGCTCCAGCACGCCGCCGATGCCGACGCCGCCGGAGAGGTGCACATGCTTGCCGATCTGGGCGCAGGAGCCCACCGTAACCCAGGTGTCGACCATGGAGCCCTCGCCCACATGGGCGCCGAGGTTCACGAACGAGGGCATCAACACCACGTTGGGCGCGATATAGGCGGAGCGGCGCACGATGGCGCCGGGCACGGCGCGGAAGCCGGCGGCGCGGAATTCGCTCTCGTCCCAGCCGTCGAACTTGGAGGGCACCTTGTCCCACCAATGGGCGCCGCCCGGGCCGCCGGGAATGGTTTCCATGTCGTTGAGGCGGAACGAGAGCAGCACCGCCTTCTTCAGCCATTGATTGACGTGCCAGCTGCCATCGGCGAGCGGCTCGGCGACCCGCGCCTTGCCGGCATCGAGCAAGGCGAGCGCCGCGTTCACCGCATCGCGCACGGGACCGGTGGTGTCGAAGCCGATCTCGGCGCGGGCCTCGAAGGCGGCGTCGATGATCAGTTCGAGGTCGGGATTGGCGGCGGCGACGGCAAGGTTCGGCATGATTTCCTCTTGAGGCTGCGGCGCCTTTCTGGCGTGCCGCGTATTGGATGGGGCAGGGGGCTCAGCCGCGCTCTTTCACCGAGACGAATTTCAGCTTGGGCCATTCCTCGATGGCGCGATCGAGCACCCATTGGCTGCGGGCGAGATAGACCGGCGCCTCGTCGCGGTCGCGGGCGATGGAGGAGCGGCTGGTTTCGATGAAGCGCTCGATTTCCAGCCGGTCGCCGATGATCCAGCGGGCGGTCACGAAGGAGACGCTCTCATAGCGGATGGGAACGCCATATTCCTTTTCCAGCCGCGAGGAGAGCACGTCCAATTGCAGCGTGCCGACCACGCCGACGATGGGGGAGGGGTCGGAGATCGGGCGCAGCACCTGCACCACGCCCTCCTCCGCCATGTCCTGGAGCGCCTTGGACAGCTGCTTGGCCTTGATGGGGTCCGCCAGCAGCACCCGGCGCAGGATTTCCGGGGCGAAATCGGGAATGCCCTCGAAGCGGATCACCTCGCCCTCGGACAAGGTGTCGCCGACGCGCAGCATGCCGTGGTTGGGAATGCCGATGATGTCGCCGGCCACCGCCTCGTCCACCGTCTCGCGCTCCTGGGCGAAGAAGAAGATGGGGTTGGCGATCGCCATGTGGCGCTTCTCGCGGGCGTTCGCGGTGGTTCGGGTCCATATTGGCCTGGACCTTGAAGACGAAGCCGGAAACATTGTCTTCCTCCGGCTGCACGATGCGGCCATTGGCGCTGCGCGGCAGGGGGCTCGGGCCGAAGGTGCCGAGCCCGGCGAGCAATTCGCCCACGCCCGCTTCCTTGATGGCGCTGCCGAAGAACACCGGCGAGAGATGGCCTTCGCGGAAGCTCTCCAGATCGAACGGCGGCAGCACGCCGAGCGCAAGCGTCAGCCCCTCCACCGATTCGGCGATGATGCGCGGGTCGATGCCCTCGACCTCCAGCAGGTCTTCGGGCTGTTCGAAAGGCACCAGGCGCGTCAGCAGGCCGCCGCGCTCCTCGGCGAAGCGGGCGCATTTGTTGGGCACGTCGATGAGGCCGCGGAAATCCGTGCCCATGCCCACCGGCCAGGTGAAGGGCGTGAGGTCCAGCGCCAGGGTGGCGGCGATGTCGTCCATCAGGCCGAGCGGTTCGAGGCCCTCGCGGTCCACCTTGTTGATGAAGGTGAAGATGGGAATGTCGCGCAGGCGGCACACCTCGAACAATTTGCGGGTCTGGCTCTCGATGCCCTTGGCGGCGTCGATCACCATCACCGCCGCGTCCACGGCGGAGAGGGTGCGGTAGGTGTCCTCGGAGAAGTCCGAGTGGCCCGGCGTGTCAAGCAGGTTGTAGACGATGCCGTCGCGCTCGAAGGTCATCACCGAGGAGGTGACGGAAATGCCGCGCTGCTGCTCGATTTCCATCCAGTCGGAGCGGGTGCGCCGGCGATCGCCGCGCGCGCGCACCTGGCCGGCCATGCGGATGGCGCCGGAGGCAAGCAGCAGCTTTTCCGTCAGCGTGGTCTTGCCCGCGTCGGGATGGGAGATGATGGCGAAGGTGCGCCGGTGCGCAAAATCGGGAGCGGCGGCGGAAGGCGCCGTGACATGGGCGGTGGGATCGAGCATGCGCGCCTTATAATCCGAAAAGCCGGCGCGAGAAACGGTCTCGCGTGCTCTCCTTCTCCTTGGGCGATGTGCGGCTGGAGGGGCAGGCGAACCCGGCGCAGATCCGTCCCGTTGCGCCGATCCCGCACCATGCCAGGGTCGCGCGGGGCGGCTATGATCGTGCCGGCGCCGGAAGAAACCGCGCAAAGGGGGACGCAGCATGGTGGGCGTGGGGAAGAAGCGGCACGGCGGCTTGGGTTTTTCTGCGCGGGCGGGCTTTGCGAAGGCAAGCCTTGCGAGGATGGGCCTTGTGGGGATGGCGCTGCTGGGCGCCACCTTCGAGGCTCAGGCGCTGCTGGCGCCGCAATATTACGAGCAGGCGCGGAAGGACGCGGCGAGCGTCATCGTGATTGCCGTCGGCGCGGTGACGCCGCCTTCAGAGGGATATGGCACCTGCCGCGTCACGGGTCAGGTGCAAGCGGTGGAGCGGGGCGCCACCTATGCGGCGGGGCAAAGCGTCACCCTCGCCGTTCCCTGCCGCAAGACGGGCGCGCAGCCGCCTTTGGGCGGTACGATCTATCAGGATGTGGATGCGCTGCGCGCGACGCCGTTCGCGCGCGCCTATCTCGACGCGCAGGGCGCGCTGGCCCTGTCGCAGTACGAACTGCTGAAAACCTGGCCCTGAGCCGCGCGGCAAGCGCCGCATGGCGCTTCCCCTGCGAAAGGCTCAGTCGCCCTGGCCGGGCTCGGCGGAGAACAGCTCTTCCTTGCCGGGCTTGCCGTCCCATTCCTTGGCGTCCGGCGGGGCGTCGCGCTTCAAGGTGATGTTGGGCCAGCTCTTGGCGTAATCGGCGTTCAGCGACAGCCATTTCTCAAGGCCCGGCTCGGTGTCGGGCTTGATCGCCTCGGCCGGGCATTCCGGCTCGCACACCCCGCAATCGATGCATTCATCGGGGTGGATCACGAGCATGTTCTCGCCCTCGTAGAAACAGTCCACCGGGCACACGGAGACGCAATCCATGTACTTACAGCGGATGCAGTTCTCGGTGACGACATAGGTCATGGCTTATCCCTTTCGCGCGCCGGACTACTCCAGCCGGGCGCAGCGCGCAAGCGAGGCGAACGCCGCACACACGCTTTTTACTTTGTCAGGATGTTATTTCGTCAAATAGCTCACGCGCGGATGTAGCATCTCCGCGCCGATCGATAAAGGCGCGGACGCGCAGCACGCGCACGCCGTGATCGAGGGCGACGGTCACCACCTGCCCCTCGCGCACCGAATAGCCCGCGCTCAGCACGCGGGCGCTATCCACGCGGACATGGCCGGAGCGGATGAGGCCGGCCGCGTCGCTGCGCGCGCGCACCACCCTTGCGTTCCACAGCCAGCGGTCCAGCCGCTGGCGCTGGGGCGCGCCGGCTTCGGGGAACTCCCCGCGCGGCGCGTCCTCGTCGTGAAAATCGTCCTTGGCCACTCAGCCGCCTTTCTTGTCCGCCTCCATGCGCGCCTTCAAGGCGGCAAGCGCGGCGAACGGGCTGTCGGGATCGGCGGGCTTCTCGCGGCGCCGGTCCGAATGCACCTGCACCCGCTCCGGGCGCGGCCCGCGCGGGGCCTCGCCTTCACGCGGCGGACCGCGGAACGGGCGATCGTTGCGCGGCGGGCGCTGGCCCTGCCGTTCACCCTGCCGTTCACCCTGGCGCTCGGTGTGCGGCTCGCTGGCGGTGCTCTCGGCGCCGGGCGCGGCGGCGGTCACGTCCGGGCCACCCTCGCGCGGACGGTCGAAGCGGCGGTTCGGCGGACGGCCCTCACGACGCTCGCCCTCGCGGCGTTCGCCGCCGGAGCGCTGGCCTTCGCGCTGTCCCTGTCCTTCCCGCTGGCCTTGGCCCTCGCGCTGGCCATGCTGGGGCCGCTCGCGGCGCGGCGCGCCCGGCGGACGGCCGGGACGCCACACTTCGATCAGCTCCGGCTCGCCGGTGATCTCGGCAACCGCCGCTTCCACGGCGTCCCCGGTGATCTCGGCGGTGGCCTCGGCCCCGGTGGCCGCATCCTCGACGACCGGAAGCTCGCTGGTGGCGAGCGCGTCGACGAGCGGCGTCTCCGTCTCCAGGACGGGGCTCGCCTCGGCTTCGCCGGCGTCTTCCGAAGGGGCGTCGGCGGTCTCGACCTCGGCCACTTCCGCGGCTTCGGCCTCGATGGCTTCGACTTCAATGGCTTCGGCTTCGGGCGCCGCAGCCGCGACACCCTCGGCGGTCACCTCAACCGGTGCGTCGGCCGGCTCGACGGCTTCAGCCTCGGCGGCGGGTGCGCCGTCGTCGGGTCCGAACAGAAGGTCGGCCTCGATGGCGCCTTCCGGAGCCGGCGCCAGCTCCTGAGCCGGTGCGGCCGCCGCAGCGGCCGGCGCTTCGGCCTCGACCGGCGGGGCTTCGCGCTTCTCCATGCGGTAGCCGAGCGAGCGCAGGATGGAGGCGAAATCCTCCCCCGAGCAGCCGGCCAGCGAGGTCATGCCGACGGTCACGGTGAAGCCGCGCCCATCCACGGCACCGGCGGGCTTGGGGCCGGGCGAATTGGGTCGCCAGGCCAGCGCCGGGCGAATCAGATCGGCGAGGCGCTCGAGAATGTCCACGCGCACGGCCCGCTCGCCGCATACGCGGAAGCCGACGGCGCGATATAGGCTCTTGTGGATCTCGTGATCCACGGGAATGGAGGTGCGGCCCGAGGCTGCGAGATGGGGCAGCTCATCCAGACCCTTCTGGGCCAGGCCGCCATGCTTCAGGGCGAACAATTCCGCCGCGAGCGCGCGCGGCGCCGGCTTCAGCAGGCCGGGCAGATAGATGTGATGGGCGCCGAATCGCACGCCATAGCCGCGCAGCGTGGCGCGGGCGGCCTGGTCGAGGGTCTTCATCTCCTCGGCGACGCGGCTGCGCTCCAGCACGCCGAGCGCCTCGACGACGATCTGGAACGCGATGCCGCGCCCGATGCCGGTGATGTCCTCAGCCTCGCCGAGCTTCAGCAGCGGGCCGAGCAGCTTTTCCACATGGGCCTTGAGCCACAGGGCGAGGCGGGCTTCCACCTGCTCGCGGGCCGGGCCGGTGAGATGCTCGTCGGCGATGATCTTGAAGCGCGGCTTGAGCACCTCTTCGCCGGGGATCAGCTTGGCGATCGGCTCGCCGGTCCAGCGGATGGTGCCGTCGGCGGTGAGCACGAAGGCTTCATCCACCGCCTGACCGACCCGCGTCGCGCGTGCCTCGATCTCTCCCGCGAGCGCCTTCTGGGCAGCGGCGCGCAAGGCCTTCGCTTCCTCTCCCCCGGCGGCGGGGTCGGGTGCGAACTGGAATCCCTGGAGGTGGCCGATCACATGGCCCTCCACTTTAACATCGCCGGTCTTGCTGATCTCAGTCTCGAGCATCGTATTCTCTCGCAGGCGTCGCATGAGCACGCTGGTCCGCCGATCCACGAACCGCTGAGCCAGCCGTTCGTGCAGTGCGTCGGAAAGCTTGTCTTCGACCCCTCTTGTGACGCCTTGCCAGTGCTCCGGATCCGTGAGCCAGTCGGGGCGGTTGGCGACGAAGGTGAGTGTCCGCACCTGGGCGATCCGTCTCGACAGCGTGTCGATGTCTCCTTCCGCGCGATCGGTCAAGGCGATTTGACGCGCGAACCACTCATCAGGGAGTCGTCCCCCGTTTCCGACATGGCCGAAAATGGTCGAAACCAGCTCCGCATGGGCGCCCGGGGAGATCTTGCGATAGTCCGGCACCTGGCATGCGTCCCAGAGCCGCGCGATGGCGGCAGCATTGGTTGCGCGTGCCGCTACGTCCGCGTCGCGGCTCATGATTTCGAGCACTTGCACATCGTCCGCCGTCGGCGCGCGGGTCAATCCCTCCTCGCGTGGCGGTACCGAAAGGCTCTCCATCAAGGATTTGAGAGAGGTGAAATCCGGCACCGCGTTGCGCCATTGCAACACTTTTGCCGTGTCAAAAACATGACTTTCCAGCCGTTCCACTAATTCCGGCTCGAAAGGATCGCAACGCCCGGTGGTGCCGAAGGTGCCGTCGCGGGTGGCGCGGCCGGCGCGGCCGGCGATCTGCGCCATCTCCGCCGGGTTGAGGCGGCGGAACTGCCAGCCGTCGAACTTGCGGTCCGAGGCGAAGGCGACGTGGTCCACGTCGAGATTGAGGCCCATGCCGATGGCGTCGGTCGCCACCAGATAATCCACATCGCCGCTCTGGTAGAGCTCCACCTGGGCGTTGCGGGTGCGCGGAGAAAGCGCACCCATCACCACCGCCGCGCCGCCGCGTTGACGGCGGATCAATTCGGCGATGGCATAGACCTCCTCGGCCGAGAAGGCGACGATGGCCGAGCGCGGCGGCAAGCGGGTGATCTTCTTTTCGCCGGCAAAAGATAGCGTCGAGAGGCGCGGGCGCACCGACACCGTGACGCCGGGCAAGAGCTTTTCCACCAGCGGCCGCATGGTCGCCGAGCCGAGCAGCAGGGTTTCAAACCGCCCGCGCCGGTTGAGAATGCGGTTGGTGAACACGTGCCCGCGATCGAGGTCGCAGGCGATCTGGATCTCGTCGATGGCGACGAACGCCACGTCGAGGTCGCGCGGCATGGCCTCGATGGTGGCCACCCAATAGCGCGGATGGGGCGGCTTGATCTTTTCCTCGCCGGTGACGAGGGCGACCTGTTCCGGTCCCACGCGCTCGACGATGCGCTGATAGACCTCGCGCGCCAGCAGACGCAGCGGCAGGCCGATGAGCCCGCTTTCATGGCCGAGCATGCGCTCGATGGCGAGATGGGTCTTTCCGGTATTGGTCGGCCCGAGCACCGCGGTCACGCCCCGCGCCCGGATCGAGCGCGGCAAGACGGCCAGCTTTGTCACATCGTCCATCAGCGCGTGGCGTCCGCAAATCTTGGGAGAGCTGTCTTGGGAGCGCCCTCTTGATGAAGGCTCTGTATCATATCGGGGCAGGAAGGCCAGGATGCTAGACCGCAGGGGAACATGGGCGGAACAAAGGCGGGGCGAATCGCTGATCGGCCGGCGCTGCCAGAATGTTCTCCTTTCAGCCCCTGTGCCACGGCGGGACAGGCCCGCGCGCGCGGTAGAACGGATGCGGGTGAAACCCGGCCCGAATCGGCAAAAGTCACGCGGGCGCCTTTTGTTCACGGGGTAAGAAGGAACCGCCCGGGCCCGCCTGTGTTATGGGGTTCGAGATGCCGCGCGGTGTTCCGCGCCGGGCGTGGGAGGGAAACATGGGTTGGGCTCAGTCGAGATTCGCCGTCGTCCTTGCCTTCGGCCTCGCCGTGGCCTCGGCGGGGGGCATCGCCCCGGCGGCCGCGCAGACCGGCAGCGCACCGCTCGACGTGCGTCCGACGCCGCAGGCGACCCAGCCGGGCGCGGCCTATGACGCAACGGGCAGCGTGCGTCCCGCGCCCGACACAGGCGCCATCGTGCCGCGCGGCGCGCCGCAGGGCATCAGCACCGTGCCGCCGGAGCCCAGTCCCTCGGTCAATCCCGGACGCAATGCGCTCGGCTGCCCGGACATGGACCCGCTCTGCCAGAACGGCCGCTGAGGCCGGCGGAAGCTGTCTCCGCGCAAGCCCCGGCGCCCGCGCGCCTTCACGCCTGCGTGCGCGCGCTTGACACGGGGATGGGGGCGTCGCTTCTAGGCGGAATGGAAAATCTGGCCGAACCAACGGCTCCGACCACGGAAGCGGAAGACGCCCTCGCGCGGCGCGAAGCCGACCAGCCCCATTCCCCGGTGGTGCGGTTTGGGCCCGATCGCCCGCTGCGCCTGGATGCCGGGGTCGCGCTCGACCATGTGCAGATCGCCTATCAGACCTATGGCGAGCCCAATGCCGCGCGCACCAATGCCATGCTGGTGTGCCATGCCCTCACCGGCGATCAGCATGCCGCCAACGCCAATCCCGTCACCGGCAAGCCCGGCTGGTGGGAGACCCTGGTGGGGCCGGGCAAGCCGATCGACACCGAGCGGTTCTATGTCATCTGCGCCAATGTGCTCGGCGGCTGCATGGGAACCACCGGGCCGGCCTCGCTGAACCCGGCCACCGGCCAGCCCTATGGCCTCGATTTGCCGGTGGTGACGATCCGCGACATGGTGAACGCCCAGGCCATGCTGCTCGACCATCTCGGCATCGAGCGGCTGTTCTGCGTCGCCGGCGGCTCCATGGGGGGCATGCAGGTGCTGCAATGGGCGGCGAGCTATCCCGAGCGGGTGTTCGCGGCGCTTCCCATCGCCACCGCCGCACGCCATTCGGCGCAGAACATCGCCTTCCACGAGGTCGGACGCCAAGCGGTGATGGCCGATCCCGAATGGGCCGGCGGCCATTATCTCAAGCAGGGGCACACCCCCCATCGCGGGCTCGCGGTGGCGCGCATGGCCGCGCACATCACTTATATGTCGGACCAGGCCCTGCATCGCAAATTCGGCCGCCGGCTCCAGAACCGGGCGCTGCCCACGTTCGGCTTCGACGCCGATTTCCAGGTGGAAAGCTATCTGCGCCACCAAGGGGAATCGTTCGTCCAGCGGTTCGATCCCAATTCTTACCTCTATGTCACGCGGGCCATGGATTATTTCGATCTCGCGGCGGATTATGACGGCGTGCTCGCCAATGCCTTCCGGGGCTCGAAGACGCGCTTCTGCGTTGCCTCCTTCACCTCCGACTGGCTGTTTCCCACCGAGGACAGCCGGGCGATCGTGCATGCGCTGAATGCCTCGGGCGCGAGCGTGTCCTTCACCGAAATCGACAGCGACAAGGGCCATGACGCGTTCCTGCTGCACGAGCCGGAATTGTTCGCCATCGCCCACGGCTTCCTCGACAGTGCCGCCAAAGCCGCCGGCCTGCCGGCCGCGCGCGGACGGTGAACGCGTGATGGAGGCGCGGGCGTGATCAAGGCGCGGGTGAAGGCGAGGGTGAAGGCGAGGGTATCATGGCGGTGAGGGAAGCGGTGCAGGACGAGCCGGCGGTGCGCTTCTCTTCGGTGCGCGTCGATCTGATGGTGATCGCCGACATGGTGGCGCCCCGCTCGCGGGTGCTGGATGTCGGCTCCGGCGACGGGGCGCTGCTGGATCTGCTAGCCACCACACGCGGCTGCGATGCCCGCGGCATCGAATTGTCCCGCGAGGGGGTGAATGCGGGCGTGGCGCGCGGCCTCTCCGTGGTGCAGGGCGATGCGGACGTGGACCTGGCCCATTATCCCGACGATGCGTTCGACTATGTCATCCTGTCCCAGACGCTCCAGGCCACCCGCCGGCCGCGCTGGGTGATGGAGCAGATGTTGCGCATCGGCCGGCGCGCCATCGTCTCATTCCCGAATTTCGGCCATTGGCGCTCGCGCTTCGACCTGCTGATTTACGGACGCATGCCGATCACCGACAACATGCCCTATTCCTGGTACGACACGCCCAACATCCATTTCTGCACCATCCGCGATTTCGTGGCGCTGGTAGAGGTGCTGGACGCGCGCATGGAAAAGGCGGTGGCGCTGGATTCCTCCGGCCATCCGGTGCGGTTCAACATGCCGTGGTGGGTGTGGAACCTGCTGGGCGAGCAGGCGGTGTTCCTGCTGAGCCGGAACGATTGAGGATCGCCCGGCCCGCCGGCACCCCCTGGCCGAACACCGGCTCCAGCATGGGCGCAAGCGCAGGACGCTTGATCGCGGCCGGGCGATAGAGCTGCTTGGTGGCCTCTACCACATGCACGCCCGCGAACGGCAGGGAGAGCCGGGCGCCGACCCGCTCCCACGCCACCGCCGTGCGCAGCAGCCAATTGTTGGACACCGGGGGAAAATACAGCGCCTCGTCCCAGCCCGAGGGGGTGAACAGGGCTTCGCGCAGCAGACGCACCACTTGCCCGCGCGAGAACGGGCGGCCATTGCCGAACGGGGTGGTGTCGAGCCGCGCCCACACCCCGCGCCGGTTGGGCACCACCGCCAGCAGCCGCCCGCCCGGGGCCAGCACGCGCCAGACCTCGCGCAGCATCTCGGCCGCGTCCGGCGTCATCTCCAGCAGATGCACGGCCACCACGCGGTCGATGGAGGCATTGGGCAAAGGCAGGGCGGTTTCATCGGCGAGCGCGGCGAGGGTGGGCGCGGCGGAGGGCCAGCGCACCACGCCCTGGGCCGCCGGCATGACGGCGATGCACCGCTCCGCCTCGCCCCGGAACACCCCGAGATAGGGCGTCGCATAGCCGATGCCGAGCACCGAGAGGCCGTGCACATTATTGAAGCGGGCGCGCACCGCCCGGCTGACCAGCCGGCGCGTCACGACACCCAGGGGCTGGGCATAGAAACTGCGCAGGTCCACGACGTCGAGATACATGGTGCCCCTTTCGCGATGCTCCCTTATAGCATGGCCGCAGGGCAGGGCCGCGCGGCGCCGAAGCGCTGCGACCATCCGGCCGGGTTGCCCTCGCCGGTGGGCGTGATACTCAAAAGCGGACAGGCGTGCGCGGTATCGGCACGCGCAGGACATTCCCCGCAGGGAGGGCGCCACCCATGTCGGTCGAAATCCGGATCATCCCCTGCCTCAGCGACAATTACGCGGTGCTGCTGCACGATCCCGCCACCGAGGCCACGGCGGTGATCGACGCGCCCGAGGCGACGCCGATCCTGGAGGCGCTGGACCGGGAGGGCTGGCACCTCACGCACATTCTGGTCACGCACCATCACGCGGACCATGTGGACGGCGTGCTGGCCCTGAAGGGCCAATATGGCGCCACGGTCGTCGGTCCGAAGCGCGAGGCCGCCGGCATTCCTGGAATTGACGTGGAAGTGGTGGACGGCGACCCGGTGGCGGTCGGCTCGCTCATCGGCCGCGTGATGGAAACGCCGGGCCATACCGCCGGGCATATTGTCTATCTGTTCGAGGGCGAGCGGCTGCTGTTCGCCGGCGACACGCTGTTCGTCATGGGCTGCGGCCGGCCGATCGAATGCGATGCGCCGGTGCTGTGGCATTCGCTGGTGCGCCTGCGTACCCTGCCGGACGATCTCGCGGTCTATTGCGGGCACGAATACACCGTCGCCAACGGCAAGTTCGCGCTCTCCGTGGATCCGGAGAATGGCGCACTCCTCGGCCGCGTCGCGGAGGCGGAAGCCGCCCGTAAGGAGGGGCGCCCGACCATTCCCGCGCTGCTCGGGGACGAGAAGCTGACCAATCCGTTCCTGCGCGCGGACGATCCGGCCATGGCGGAGCGTCTCGGCCTCGGCGAATCCGACCCCTCGGCGGTGTTCACCGAACTGCGGGCGCGCAAGAACGTCTTTCGCGCATGAGCGCCGGCAGGGCCGCGCTTTCGGCGGAAGAGGTGATCGCGCTGCTGGGGCTTGAGGCCCATCCCGAAGGCGGGCATTTCCGCGAGACGTTCCGCGAAAGCGCGGGCGACGGCGGGCGCGGCGCCTCCACCGCCATTTATTTCCTGTTGCGAGAAGGCGAGCGCTCGCACTGGCACCGGGTGGATGCGAGCGAGGTCTGGCATTGGCATGCCGG
>NCEH01000208.1 GCA_002304505.1 Rhizobiales bacterium 32-66-11
TGGGGTCCAACAGCAAAAGGCGGACCTGAAACATCAGGTCCGCTGGGGGACGGTTTTGCGGCGCAAAATACACGAGACCGCCCGCAAAGCAATGCAGGCCTTGCCCGCGATGCTCAGAGACGCCCCAGTTCGAAGGCGCGGCGGATCTGGTCGGGCTTCATCACCCCGCCGTCCGGCGTGCGCAACCAGGCGAGTTCGCGGTTGGCGGGCGCCTGTGTCATGGCAAAGGCGACCGCGTCCTCCACGGTATCGAATTCCAGCGGCGCGGGCCAGCGATCAGGCGCGTCGACGTTGTGCGAGGCGGACCAGTACTGAAGCTTGACCGGTCCGGTGGTGCCAGTGTCCATGGAGCGGTTCATGGCGTATCTCCTTTGCGTCCAGCCACCAACGGAAAAACGGTTCATGAAGCCAGCGGTTCCGTCTGAAGACGCGGGCGGGCGGGCCGGCGGCGCGGAAGACTGTTATTGAAGGCGGCATCCGATCAGCTTGAGCGTCAGGCTGGGGGACTTGCTCTGGGGCGGGGTGGAACGCGGCATGGTCAGCGGCATGAATCTGGGCCTGTTTTCGCTGGAATTGATGTACGGCATCCTCTTCAGCATGCTGAACATTGCGATCCAGGCGGTTGTCAGCGTGGGTCTCATCCGCTTCATGCGGGGCCTGCAGCAAAGGACGATCAAGCGTCACAGGGTATTGGCGTTGGCCGGCGCGATGATGGCGACGGGAGCTTTGCTCACGTTTTCTCATATGATGCAGGTGTGGATATGGGCGCGGGCTTATGATCTTGTTGGCGCCGTGAAGACGGAGGACGCCTATTACTTCGCGTTCGTGAACTTTACAACGCTCGGTTATGGCGACATCATTGCCGCGCGGCCATGGCGACTTCTCGGCCCCATCACCGCTGCCAACGGAATGCTGCTGTTCGGGATGTCCACGGCGCTGATCTTCGCGGTCATGACGCGGGCGGCGACCGTGTTGCATGTCTACGATACGCCGCAGCGCCGCAAGCCCGCGCACCGGCACAAGGAAAAGGCGGACGCCGAAGAGCCTCAGCCGCCGCCCGGAGTCTAAGCGGAAACGCGGGCCATCAGGGCCTGCGCTGCGGCGGGGGCGCGCTCCTTGGCGCCATTGATCATAAAGAGGAAAACGTCGCGGGGCTTCACTGGCGCCGCCTCGGTGCCGAAGGTGGGCAGGTCCTGCGGGGTCTCGCCGCGCGCCCAGGCCTCGGCGCGCCTCGCCCAGCTGTCGAAGGCGGGAGCGTCATAGCCGGTCTCGATGTCCGCCTTCGCGTCCTGGAGGCGGGCATAGACGAAATCGGAGGTCGTGTCGGCCAGCGTCGGATAATCCGGGCTGTCGGCTAACACGATGGCAACATTGTGCTTTCTTGCGAGCGCGACGAACTCCGCGCAGCAGAAGCTGGGATGGCGCACTTCAACGGCGTGGCGGATCGGGACGCCGTCCACCCTGGCGGGCAGGAGCCCTAGGAAGGCGCCGAAGTCGTCGGCATCGAAGGCCTTGGTCGGGGCGAACTGCCAGTTGATGGGGCCGAGCTTGTCGCCCATTTCTACAAGGCCGCTGGTCATGAAGGCGGTGATGCTGTCGCCCGCCTCGGCCAGGACGCGGCGGTTGGTGGCATAACGTACTGCCTTGAGGGAAAAGACGAATCCGTCCGGAACCTGCGCCGCCCAGGTGGCGAAGGTCTTGGCGGTCTGGGTGCGATAGAAGGTGCCGTTGACCTCAATCGAGGTCACGGCGCGGCTGGCGAATGCCAGCTCGCGGGCATGGGGCAGGGCGTCCGGATAGAAGATCCCGCGCCAGGGCGCAAACGTCCAACCTCCGATTCCCACTCGAATCCGCACGCCTTATCCTCCGGTATATCCGGACAATATGCGCCAACGATCACGTCTGGACCACACTTGGTCTCGCTTGTTTCCGGCTCGTCAGCCGGCGCGCACCACATTGGTCACGACGGTCTGGAGGGTCGTGCCATAGGGCGTCGCCATCGGCTGCACCTGCTGCTGAAGCATGGTGACCTGG
>NCEH01000131.1 GCA_002304505.1 Rhizobiales bacterium 32-66-11
GATGGCGGCGGCGATGGCGAAGCCCATGCCGATGCCCATCACGCCCCAGGTGCCCACGTCCAGGCGCTTGCGCGGCTGGTACATGTCGATGATGCCGCGCGCGAGGTCGAGCGTGTTGGCGCCCTCATTCACCAGGATCGCGTCGGGCCGCTCCTTGATGACGGTCCGCAGCGCGCCCAGCGCCCCGTGGAAGTCCATGGGCGAGGAATTCTTCATCAGGCGCGGCGCCATCTTGGCGATATTGTCGTCGCGCTTGGTGACGATGGTGTTGATCCAGTCGGCCGGGGGCGCCGGCCATTTGTCGTCGATGCCGGCCAGCAGAGCGGAGACCACGGAGCCGATGTCGCCCACCAGCGGCGCGACGATCTCGACGTTGGAATCCATCTCCTTCGGCTCGATGTCGATCTGGATGAACTGCTTGGGCGCATCGCCCCAGGTCTTGCCCTTGCCGTGCGACAGCAGCCAGTTGAGGCGGGCGCCGATGAGCACCACCACGTCGCTGTCCTTCAGCACGGTCGAGCGCGCGGCGCCGGCCGACTGGGGATGGGTGTCGGGCAGTAGGCCCTTGGCCATGCTCATGGGCAGGAAGGGGATGCCGCTCTTCTCGATGAGGGCGCGGATCGCCTCGTCGGCCTGGGCATAGGCGGCGCCCTTGCCGAGGATGATCAGGGGGCGCTTGGCGCCCTTCAGCACGTCCAGCGCGCGCGTCACCGCGTCGGCGCCGGGGATCTGGGCCGGGGCGGGGTCGATCACCTTCACCAGCGACTTCGTGCCGGCTTCCGCGTCCATCACCTGCGAGAACAGCTTGGCGGGCAGGTCGAGATAGACGCCGCCCGGACGGCCGGACACCGCGGCGCGGATCGCGCGGGCAACGCCGATGCCGATGTCGGCGGCGTGCAGAACGCGGAACGCGGCCTTGCAGAGCGGCTTGGCGATGGCGAGCTGGTCCATCTCCTCATAATCGCCCTGCTGGAGATCGACGATCTCGCGCTCGGACGAACCCGAGATCAGGATCATCGGGAAGCAATTGGTGGTGGCGTTCGCCAGCGCGGTCAGGCCGTTGAGGAAGCCGGGCGCGGAAACCGTGAGGCAGATGCCGGGTTTCTTGGTGAGGAAGCCGGCGATCGCGGCAGCGTTGCCGGCGTTCTGCTCGTGGCGGAACGAGACCACGCGGATGCCCTCGGCCTGCGCCATGCGGCCGAGATCGGTGATCGGAATGCCGGGCACGCCGTAGATGGTGTCGATGCCGTTGAGCTTCAGCGCGTCGATGACGAGATGGAAGCCATCCGTCAGTTCCCGCTCCGTGCCGGCTTCGGCGGTATTCGCGTCGATGACCTGTGCTATTGCGGACATTCCGCTTCCTCCCGGAAAATCTTCGGCTGTACCGATTCGGTGATGGAGTCCTAGAGCGCGCCGTCCGCGCCCCGCTCAGGACGAGCGCTCATGATGCGACGGCCTTCGTCCCGTGTGACGAAACCGCCGGCGCCGAGCGGACCCCGGGGCGGCTCGCGCCCGATGCCTCGCTCTTCGTGATGCCCGTCGTTGACATATCGCGTCTCCTTGCGATGTCCAATTTCCCGCCTGGCCGCGCGTGGCCTATTCGGGAAAAACTCCGTGTTTCTCGACATGAGCCGCAAGGCCCAGCTTGTGCTCGCGCACCAGGCGCTCGGCGCGGTCCGGGTCGCGGCTTTCCAGCGCGTCGATGATGCCCGTGTGCTCGCGGATCGACGTTTCCAGCCGGTTTTCCTGGCGGATCGAGACCGCGCGGATCGCACGCATGTGAAGCAGCAGGTTCTGCGTCATGTCCACGATCAGGTTGCACCCGCCCATGCGGATGATGGCCTGGTGGAACGCGATGTTGGCCTGGGAATATTCGTTGGTGTGGGCGTGCGGCGGCTCCTGTTCGAAATCGTTGAACAGGCGGCGCAGGCTCTTCAGGTCGGCGGCGCTCGCGCGGGTCGCGGCGAGATGCGCGGCCATGCCTTCCAGCGCGGCCCACACGGTGATCATTTCGAGAATTTCGCGCTTGGTCTTGCGCACCACGAAGATGCCGCGCCGCGGCACGGAGCGCACGAAGCCTTCCTGCTCCAGCACCGTCATGGCTTCACGGATCGGGGTGCGGCTTACGCCAAGATCTTCCGAGAGCTGCCGCTCGTCGAGCCTGAATTCCGCGGTTGAACCATAGATGTCCATCTCGGTAATGGCCCGCTTCAGTGCGTCATAGGCCAGCATGCGCAAGCTCGAGGAGGCGCCGAGCGGCTCCACGTTGAGCTTTGGTGTGTCGGCGACCTGATGCACGACTGTTGTTCCCTTCCCTGTGGCCTGCGCCTTCTGGCGGGCGCGCGCCGTCGGTGAAATACTGTGTACTGTATGCTAGGCTGGGGTGCAATACCCCCGAGGCGGCGAAACATGCTGCGGTGCAACGACTTCAAGGGCATGGATGCGGCGGATGGGCCTGCGTGAAGCCGTCGCAATGCCGGGTCGCTAAAGGGCGGCCGGGGCCGGTCCGCGATGCCGCTAAGCAGCATTGCCGCAAGCTGCGGCCGCAGTGAGGCGCGGCCTTCCGTGTGGGCCTGTCCTCTCCCCGTGGTGCGTTCAGCGGGGAAAGCCGGCGGCGCCGCCGCCGGCTTCGTTCGTCATGCCGGGCTCACTCCGCCGCGGCGTGCCGGGTGCCCTTGGTCATCCGCGCCTTGATGGCGCTGATGGCCGGCCAGAACAGCATGACCAAGGCGAGGGTCACGATGGAGCCCACCAGCGGGTTCGACCAGAAGATGGAGAGATGGCCTTGCGACACCAGCATGGCCTGGCGGAACGAGCTTTCCGCCATGTCTCCGAGCACCAGGGCGAGCACCAGGGGCGCCAGGGGATAGTCGAGCTTCTTGAACACATAGCCGACGACGCCGAAGACCAGCATTACGGCGATGTCCAGGCCGGCATTGTGCACCGTGTAGGCACCGACCGCGCAGATCACCAGGATGATCGGGGCGATCACGCTGAACGGGATGCGCAGGATCGCCGCGAACAGCGGCACGGTGGTGAGCACCACGATCAGGCCGGCGATATTGCCGAGATAGATCGAGGCGATCAGGCCCCACACGAAGTCCTTCTGTTCGACGAACAGGAGGGGACCGGGTTGCAGGCCCCAGATCAGCAGGCCGCCGAGCAGCACCGCCGCCGTGGGGGAGCCGGGAATGCCGAGCGTGAGCATCGGCAGCAGGGCCGAGGTGCCGGCCGCATGGGCCGCCACTTCCGGCATCACGACACCTTCCAGCTCGCCTTTGCCGAAATTCTTCCCGTTCTTGGAGAATTTCTTGGCGAGGCCGTAGCTCATGAAGGAGGCGGGGGTCGCCCCGCCGGGGGTGATGCCCATCCAGCAGCCGACGATGGCCGAGCGCAGCATGCCGGCCCAATAAGCGGGCAGCCGCGCCCAGGTCTGGAACACAACCTTGGGGTTGATCTTGGCGCTCTTGCCCTTGAAGGCGAGGCCTTCTTCCATGGTCAGGAGGATTTCGCCCACCCCGAACAGGCCGATCACCGCCACCAGGAAGTCGAAGCCGCGCAGCAGCTCCACCGACCCGAAGGTCATGCGCAGCTGACCGGTCACGGTGTCGATGCCCACCGCCGCCAGGGCGAAGCCCAGCGTCATGGCCGCGAGCACCTTGAACGGTGATTCGCGCCCCATGCCCACGAACGAGCAGAAGGTGAGCAGATAGACCGCGAAGAATTCAGCGGGGCCGAATTGCAGCGCGAACTTGGCGATCACCGGGGCCAGGAAGGTGATGAGCAGCACGGCGAAGAAGGCGCCGATGAAGGAGCCGGTGAAGGCCCCGGTCAGCGCTTCGCCCGCCTTGCCCTTCTGGGCCATGGGATGTCCGTCGAAGGTTGTCGCAACGGACCAGGGTTCGCCTGGAATGTTGAACAGGATCGACGTGATGGCGCCGCCGAACAGCGCCCCCCAATAGATCGACGAGAGCATGATGATCGCCGAGACCGGCGACATGGAAAAGGTCAGCGGCAGCAGGATGGCGACGCCATTGGCGCCCCCGAGGCCCGGCAGCACGCCGATCAGCACGCCCAGCGCGATGCCGACGAACATGTAGACGATGTTCATCGGATCGGCGAGGACGGAAAAACCTCCGATGAGTGATGTGAGCGCTTCCACGGAATTCCTCCCCTCGGCCCCGGCAACTCTTGCCTGGACATGCGGGTGTTGTGTTTTTGGCGGCGGATGCGGTCGGGTCGGCGTCGCGGCTGAGCCGGGACGGCGCGGGACCTGCGGATTGGCGGGCGCCCGGCGCGCGGGCGGCCGCGATCAATAGCCGAACGCTGTTTCCAGCGGGCCCTTGGGCAGGGGCACCAGGAACCAGACCTCGAACATCACGAACAAGGCCAGCGGCACGCCGATGGCGACCGGGAGGATGATGGGCAGCTTGTACTTGCCGAGCCACCACATGAAGAAGGCGATGAAGATCACCGAGGCAACGTAGATGCCGATGAGCGTAATCAGGACCGCATAGACGATGGTCGGCACCAGAACCTTCAGCACCTGCATGAAGGGCTCGCGATCGACGAAATTGGTCAGGTCGGGAGTCTTCGTGATGAGGTTCTGCACCATCGTGCCTACGCTGGCGATGAACATGATGAGGCCGATATAGAAGGGGAAATAGCCGGCCTGCGGGCCATCTGCCGCCCAGCGCGCGCCGACGCGCCAGCTATCGGCCATCACCACCACCGCCAGCGCCATGAAGATCAGCGCGACGACGATGTCCATCGTGCGGTTTGAGACTGTTTTCTGGGTCTTTTCGACATCCGATGACATGCTTGCAACCTCCCTTTGGAGATCACCGCCGCAGATGGGTGCCGGGACGGCGCCGCCGCCCCGGCGGTCCATCACTTGGCGATGAAGCCCGCCTTCTCCATGAGCGTGCGATGTGTATCGGCGGCCTTGCCGAGCCAGGCCTTATACTCTTCGCCGGTCAGGGCCGAGGTGTTGAACGCGCCCTTCTCCATGAAGTCCGCCCAGTCCTTCGTCGCGCGCACGCGCTTGAACAGATCGACATAATAATCGACCTGTTCCTTGGTGACCTTGGGCGCCATGAAGATGCCGCGCAGCATCAAATATTCGATGTCGAGCCCGCCTTCCTTGCAGGTCGGGATATCGCCCCAGGACTTGTCGGCGGTAACCGAAGTCTTATAGGCGAGGCGCTTGTCATCGAACACGCACAGCGGCTTCAGCTCGCCGGCGCGCCATTGCGAGACGGCCTCAATGGGGTTGTTGACGGAGGAGGTCACGTGCCCGCCGACCAGCTGCGCCGCCACGTCTCCGCCGCCCTTGTACGGGACGTAGATGAACTTGGCGCCGGTCTTCTGCTCGATGGCGGCGGTGATGATCTGGTCTTCCTGCTTGGAGCCGGTGCCGCCCATCTTGAATTCGCCGCCGGGGGCCGCGGTCTTCAGGGCTTCGAGATAGCCCTTCACGTCGGAATAGGGTGCCTTGGCGTTCACCCACAGAACGAATTCGTCGAGCGCCAGCATGGAGACCGGCGTCAGGTCGTCCCATTTGAAGGGCACGCCGGTGGCGAGCGGTGTCGTGAAGATGTTCGATAGAGAAATGATGATCTTGTGCGGGTTGCCGGCGGATCCCTTCATGTCGAGGAAGCCTTCGGCGCCGGCGCCGCCGGACTTGTTGATGACCACCATCGACTGGGTCATCAGATTGTTCTTCTGGATGATGCCCTGGATGACGCGGGCCATCTGGTCGGCGCCGCCGCCGGTGCCGGCGGGGACGATGAATTCCACGTTTTTCGCGGGTTCCCACGCAAGCGCAGGCAAGGGCGACAAGGCTGCCGCGGCAGCCAGAACGGCCGCAAACTGCTTTACGGAATTGGCTAGGGCCAAACGCATTCGTTTTTCCTCCCGATCGTCCGCTTTCTTAAGTAAGCGGATCACCTTCCCTAACGTACTGACGTAGCTGCTTTTATTGCCACTCTGGCTAGGAGCGGATGAGAGAAGAGTATATTGTATGTCAAAGGCGCGCAAATGAAATTGACGCTTCGGCATATCGTGCGCCGAATACTTCAAATCAAAATAAATAATACAATATGCCAGAAACGGAAGAGCAGAAGGCCCGCTTTCCGGCGCGGCTTTCTGAATTGAATTGTGTGCAATGCAGCAAAACGGACCCGCGCGGGCGCCCGCGTCGGCCGAATGTTACATCGGCGCGGCCTGTAAGGCAGGCCGGCGCGCCCCTCTACAAGGTTGATAGCGACCGTTTGACCGTTCCGATGGCGATGCCGTCCGAACGGACCGGGCATCAGGACGCCGCACGCCGCCGCCGTCAGCGATAGGCGACGAATTCCGGCGGCAGCACTTCGTCGGCGCCGGAATACAGGCGCGTCATCTGCTCCGCGGCGGAGGCGACGCGCGGGCCGAGGCGCGCGATGCGATCGTCGGTCATGCGCACCGCCGGACCCGAGACCGACACCGCGCCGATGGGTTCGCGCCATTCGTTGAAGATGGGTGCCGCCACCGCCCGCATGCCGAGGGTATGTTCCTCGTCATCGATGGCGAAGCCGCGCGCCTCGATGGCACCCACATCGTCCATCAGCGAGCGTTCGGTCCGGTGGGTGCGCACCGTGAAGGCTTCATAGCGCATCTGCGCGAGGCAGGCGCCGCGGAACGCCGGGCTCGCCACGGCCAGGATGCCTTTTCCCGCGGCCGTGGCGTGCAGCGGCAGGCGCGCGCCGAGCCGGAAGAAGGCGCGCACCGCCGAGTGACCTTCGGCCTGGGCCACCACAACCAGCTCGTTGCCGTCGAACATGGCGAGATTCACCGTCTCGTCGGTCTCGTGCAACAGGCGCCGGATCACCGGCCGGCCGATGTCCGGCAGCTTGCGGATGCGCAGGTATGCCGCGCCGATGCGGAACAGGCCGAGGCCCACGGTCCACAGGCCGTTCTCATGGTCATGGTTCACCAGTTGGCGCTTCTGCAGGGTCGCCAGCAGGCGATGCACGGTGGAGGCCGGCAGATCCGCCTTCTTGGCGATATCCGACAGGCTCATCCCGTCGGCGTCCGCAAGCACGCGCAGCAGGGCCACCGCGCGGTCCAGCGACTGCACCTCTCCGCCCGCATCCGGGGCGGTGGAGGCGGGGCGGCCGCGGCGGCGGGGCAGGATCTCGGTATCTGGCATGGGTGGTTTCGCCCAATTCATGACTCCGTGACGGAAGCCATCGGGGCGCACCTTACAGCGAAAAGGGGGTGCGGCGAGCCGCTGTGACAATTTTCCACCTTCTGGAAAGATTTCTCACGAATATCATGAAATAGGATTTGACGACGGCATCGATCGTCTGGTTTTCTGGTATACATTATACGGCATTCGAGCGGGAAGCTCGGGGCATGGGAGGCAGCGCCATGAAGGTTTGCATTTACGGGGCGGGGGCCATCGGCGGGTATCTGGGCGTGCAGCTGTCGCTGGCCGGCGCCGATGTCAGCCTCGTGGCGCGGGGCGGGCATCTGGAAGCGATGCAGCAGAACGGCGTCAAGCTGCTGATCAATGGCGAGGAGCGCGTCGCCAAGGTGCGCGCCACCGACGACCCCGCCGAACTCGGCCCGCAGGATTATGTCTTCATCGCCCTCAAGGCCCATTCGGTGCCGAGCGTGGTGGACCGCATGCGGCCGCTGCTGGGCAACGACACCAGCGTCGTCACCGCCGTGAACGGCGTGCCCTATTGGTATTTCTACAAGTCCGGCGGCGCCCTGGAAGGCCGCACGCTGGAAAGCATCGATCCGGGTGGAAAGCAGTGGGACGTGCTGCGCCCCGAGCGCGCCATCGGCTGCATCGTCTATCCCGCGACCGAGGTGGTCGCTCCCGGCGTCATCCAGCACGTCTATGGCGACAAATTCCCGATCGGCGAGCCTTCGGGCGAGAAGAGCGCCCGCGTCGAGCGCCTCAGCGAGATGATGGGCAAGGCCGGGCTGCGCGCGCCGGTGCTGGACAATATCCGCGACGAGCTGTGGCTCAAGCTGTGGGGCAATCTCTGCTTCAATCCCATCAGCGCCCTGACCCATGCGACGCTGGACGTGATCGCCTCCGATCCCGACACCCGCGCCGTCGCCCGGTCGATGATGATCGAGGCGCAGACCATCGCCAATCGGCTCGGCGTGAACTTCCGCGTGGATGTGGAGCGCCGCATCAATGGCGCCGGCGCCGTGGGCGCGCACAAGACCTCCATGCTCCAGGATCTCGAGCGGGACCGGCCGATGGAAATCGATCCTCTGGTGACCGTGGTGCAGGAAATGGGGCGCCTGGTGGACGTGCCGACCCCCACCCTCGACGTGGTGCTGGCCCTGGTGCGTCAGCGGGCCGCCGTCGCCGGCCTCGGCGGGCATCTGTCCTGCCCGCCCCTGACCGCTGCCGACCTCGCCTCCGCAAAGGCGGTGGCGCACTGAGCTTTGGCGCTGGCCGGGCTGCGCGCGTGGCCCGCATGTCTTTCAGGATTGCCCCAGGCCGCGCGCCCAAACCCGCGCCCGGGGCAAGACGGGCCTCGTCGCGGCCAGGGCCGGGCGGGGCACCGGCGCCGAGGCCCGTCAATTCATTTCCCGCCCGCGGGCGGAATACACCTCCCTCCAGAGCCTCTAGGGCCGGTCCGGGTTTCGGGCCGGCCTCTTTTTAATGCGGCGCTGGGGGAGGGCTTAAGCTGCGCCGATCTCTGATCGAAGCGCGCGACGATTCAAGAGGATAAGTGCGAATCAGGGCCCGCGCACCATCCGCGACTGGGCGTGAGCCGCCGGACATCGGCCGGCGGGAAAGTCACTCGGCGGCCATGGCCACCGGTGCGCCGGTGTGACTGAAGTCGCCGGCATTGAGCGCGACGCCGGTGAGGGCGTAGCCGAGGACGAGGGCGGCAAATACGGCGATGCGCTTCAGCATGACGGATCTCGTAACTAAATTATGGTCCCCAAAAGGGACCGCGGCTGGCGACACGGTGCCGCCACACTGGTTCCCATTTGGTTAAACCCGACGCGCCGGAAGGTTGCGCCCACCGTCCGCGTTTCAAGGTGGTTAATGTCGCGAACGTGCGACTGGTTCCTATCTTTCTGCAGCGCAGCACGCAACTCTACGAACGTCTGCCGTCCACACCCGTCTGGACAGGCGCCCCCGCCGCGTCTAGACCCGCCCGAGCCTCCCGCACCGCAAAGAATCCTGATGCTTCGCAAACTCTATGATTGGGTGATCGCCTATTCGGCGCGCCCGTCCGCGCCCTGGGCCTTGGGCGTGGTCTCGTTCGCGGAAAGCTCCATCTTTCCCATTCCGCCGGATGTGCTTCAGGTGCCCATGACCCTGGC
>NCEH01000132.1 GCA_002304505.1 Rhizobiales bacterium 32-66-11
GAACCTAGCTGTACTGGCCGGCGCCCGCACCGCCGATGGCAGGGAATTGGACGTCATCAAACTCACACCACCGCCGGAAAGCGTCCCCAAAAGGGAGGTCTATTACGCCAGCACGTACCTGAACTTCTTGATCGTAAACGGAGGTGTCATCGTTCCTGCCTTCGCGGCCGAAGCAGAGGCAACGGACCGTCGCGCGCAAGAAACATTCGCCTTCCTCTTCCCCGACAAGACCATCACGCCGCTGTGTCTCGAACACGTCTTTCAAGAGGGCGGGGGCATTCACTGCGTGACCATGAACGTCTGATTGCTGGGCTCAGGGGCCAGCCGAAACCGCCGGTCCCTGTTGCACTCCGTTGAGCGCGTCCTGGATCCTGCGGACCGCCCCGACTATCTTCTCGGCAACGTCTAAATCGCCCTGTCCGTCGTGCCCGTCCTCAGCCGCAATGCTTGCCCACGGCGCGGGGTTCATCCAAAAATCCCGAGGTAATGCGCACAGCGGGCTATTCGCATCCAGCAAGACGATCCATGCCCACTTGTCACCGCCCCAGTTCTTACTGGGTCCCAAACCATTCAGCCTCCGCGCCAGATTTCTCCCGATTGCGATCTGAGCTTGGTCCTTGCTGTCATTCTCATCTCTTCGCAGCAGGCCGATCGCGACCACATCGGACGTGTAGAACCTGATGAGATAAGGACTTTGCGGATCGAACTCGAAATTGAGATACAATCCATTGGCTTGGATGCTGCTGTTTTCTGACAAATGAATATTGTGGGCTGACGCCTTGTATTTTATCTGCCCGATGAGCGCCGTGCAGAGCTTCGCACGCAGCAAATTCAGTGATTGGGCAATTTGGAACGCGGATTTTATATCTTCCGGACTTTTAGATATGGCATCTGCCAGATGAGCGACGGCATTCATGTCCCTGATCCCGGAAAAATCCATATTGATACGATTCTGCATATCCTCGATGAAACCCGCCACACGTGGCGACCGGCAGGCATGTCTGCACACATCGAGCCACGACCGCCCCCCCGAATCCGAGGCTAGCGACAACTCCCGATAGGACTGAAGGACCAGCGTGCCGTCGCTTCTTCGCGCTTCCACGTCGGTGTCATCAAGGCTATGGGCGGCCGGACCGCGCCCGTCCGCCGTCAGATAGACAATGACCGTCTTCAGGCGCTCCCGCGTCCGTCCGTCCGCATATGCGAAATAGCGGGCAAGCTGCGCGTCCTGGTCCGCCGCAGACGGCTTGTTCTCGATGATGAGCAGGCGATCACCCGACCTAATGAGGATGTCGATCCGCCCCCCGTCGAAACGGTGCTCCAGCTCCAGGACTGCCGTCTCGCACGCATGTTCGGGCCACTCCCGCCCTATATGGCTGACATGCCTAGTGAATAGCCGTAGAAAGCGTCCCTTTTGGGCGTGAGACCCTTTCGGGTTCAGCAGCCATCCGATGAGCTGCGACCATATGAGTTCGTCCGTTCCGAGGAATTCGAAGGGACTAAATTCCGGCGCGAGCCGGTCCTCATACAGCTCCCGCGCCCTCTCGAGCGCATGCCGGGAGAGCGTCGCCTCGTCGAGCAGAGATCTCGCCTTCCGAACCGCGATCAGATCATCCATCCCACTTCCCCCACCAGCCGGCTCCCATGTTTTGCTCGTTGCGACGGCGCGTTCGAGGCGCTCAGGAAACGCGACCGGACAGCAGGCATACATCGAATCATAGAACGAACGTCAAATACACAATCAGGAATACCACGGCATAGAAGATCAAGCTGCTGACGAAAACAAGAAGGCCAAGTACTCGGCACCTGGGATCTCCGCTCAAACAGGGCGCCACCGTCTCTCCTATCCGATGATGTTCGATTGCGACGCCGCCCAGATGCGCTCGCTCGCACGACAAAATCGGTCGGGCAAAAAAAGCTACCGGCGCTTCTGGAGATCGCCGATCCACCGACCCAGGGTAGTGCGGTCGCGCCGCGGCGCATCCCGCGCGCAGCGCCGAAGAGCCATTCATGCGACCGATTATGTCGCAGTAAGATGACTCCTTCTCTTCGAGCTATGGAGAGAAACGTGCATCCCTTCGAACGTCATATGCTGACTTGCTACGTCGCCGCGCTGGCCGGTGAGGGAGAGGAGGTTTGGGCGCGCTGGTGGCGCAACACCGAGGTTTCGCAATGGGTGCATCGCCACCATCACCTCCTCGGGCTGCGACGAATTCCGGCGCCCGAGGACGGGGTGGACGCGCCCGGCAATTTCGCCGCGCGCGACGCCGTCTTTACCCATCTTGCGCGCCGGCGGAGTAAAGCCGCACCGCAGCCCTCCGCCCTGGAGCGCAAGCTGGCTTGGCTCGGCGAGGAAGTGGGGCTGGGCACTCTCGACCGTTCCATCTTGGGGCTGCTGGTGCGCGTGAGCGTGAGCGTCGAATTCTACGCCCTCTGCCTGGCGCTCACCTCCCACTTCATCCCGGAGCGGCTGCTCGTCCCGCGCCAGGAAGAGGTGAATCTGCGGAATATCGCGGCGCTGCTCGCGCTTTCGCCCGCCGTCGCGTCGCGCCGGCTCGGGCCCGAGGCGCCCCTCGTGATGTTCGGGATCGTGGAGGATCGCCGAGACAATGACTTCGCCCCGAGCGCGTCAACGACCAGGATTGCCCGTGCACCCCATGGGGCGCCGGACAAGCTACGGCAAATCCTCCTCGGCATACCCAAGGCCACCGCGCTCAGTTGGGAAGACTTCTCCCAGCTCGGCGAGGACGGGGAGATGGCAGCTGCCATTCTCGAAGCCGCTATCAAGAGAAAGGCGCGCGGCATCAACATCCTGCTCCACGGCACCCCTGGCACCGGCAAGTCGGCGTTCGCGTCGGTGCTTGCCGCGCGCCTCGGCCTGCATGCCCTGTTCGTGGGCGAGAGCGTGAATGCCGGCGAGGAGCCGGATCGGCAGCAGCGTGTCGGCGCTCTGGCGCTAGCCCAGAAGCTGTCGAGCCGCATGGAGCGATTGCTTTTGGTGGTCGACGAGGCCGAGGACATTTTCGTTGGCGTGGATGATAGCCGCGGCGCCGACCGCCGTGGCGCGAAGGTGTTTATGAATAATCTAGTGGAAGGCAATCCCTCTCCCACCCTCTTCATCTCCAACCACCCCGGGCGCCTTGGACAAGCGGTCCTACGCCGCATGACCTATGCACTCGAGTTCCCGAATCTCGACCGCTCGGCACGCGCCCGCATCGTGCGGCGGGCGGCGACGCGGCACGGGCTGGCTTTGAGCCAGGGCGACGTGCATGCCCTCGCCTGCCTCGACGCCCCGCCCGCCCTTATCGACCACGGCCTGCGTGCCGCGAGCCTGTGCGATGCAGGCACCGCGGCCGCTCTACGTGCGACTTCCTCCGTGCTGAAGGTCATGGACCGACGACCCGTTAGCCGGGAATCTCCAAAGGCGGAGTTCCACGCCGCGTTCGCGTGCGCGGATGAGGATCTCGACCATTTGACGGAGAAGGTTGTCGTCAGCGGACGGACCGACATTTCCATGTGCCTGTCCGGCCCGCCCGGCACCGGCAAGAGCGCTTATGCGCGCCATTTAGCGGGCCGAATGGGCCTTGAAGTGGTGGAAAAACGGGCCAGCGATCTACTCGGAATGTATGTCGGCCAGACTGAACAGAACATAGCCACCTGCTTCCGTGAAGCGGAGACCAAGCGCGCCTTCCTGATTTTCGAGGAAGCCGATTCCCTGTTGCGCGACCGGGCCACCGCCAGGCATTCCTGGGAGCTGCAGCAGGTGAACGAGATGCTCACCTGGATGGAGCGGCATCCCTTTCCTTTCGCCTGCACTACCAACTTCGGCGTGAGCCTCGACCCTGCCGCCGCGCGGCGCTTCCTGTTCAAGGTGAAATTCCTGCCTTTAGGGCGCGCACAAGCCCGCGCTCTATTTCGCCACACCTTCAGCATCGCGCCACCCCTGAGGCTGGATACCCTCAGCGTTCTCACGCCGGGCGACTTCGCGTTGGTGGCTCGCAAGGCCGAGGTAACGGGGGACAGAGATCCCGACTTTCTGGTGCAGGCTTTGGCGGCGGAAATGGAGGGGAGGCCTGACGCCGTAAACCGGCCAATCGGATTTCTCCCTATCAGCTCAGCGCAGTAGGATTTTCCTCAGAATGTCCCCTCCCGGCTTGGCCCGAGCCAAGCCGGGAGGGGCGCATCACGCCGCCTCCACGGAGGGCTGTCCGGGCAGGCTCGTGGCCTGCGCGATGCGGGCCTCGAACCAAGCCCTCCGATTCTCCAGGAAACTCCGATACTCGGCGGCTCGCAGGGCGTCTCGCGTCTGCCCTTCGATGCCATGGGACGCCAGAATGGCATCCACCTGAGAGCGGCCTTGCATCTCATCGATTGGAGCAAGGTAGATGGCCGGGCTGTTGGCGCCTATGCTTTTGTTCGTCTTTGCGTCGATCAGCGTCCTGTTAAGCACATTATCGAACTCCGCTTTCGGATTTCGCCGATCACTTTCCTTTAGGAATGCGAGCGGAAACAAGTGGTGGTCATCCACCTCGTTTGCACGCATGAGCGCTGCCGTCATGGACTGGTTCGAGTGGAAGTCCCGCGCACCGTTGGACATGACCAGACACATCAGGGCGCGATAGATGGCTCGCTGGCGCGGCGTGACCTGATTCAGCTCGGCGGTCTTGAATTGGAAAGATGAAACAGAGTCCGGAGCTACCCCGCCCCCGAACCATTTGGGAAGCTGCTCATAGTCCAATTGGCTTTTCGAATTGGCCGCGGAATCGTAGTACTGACCAAGGCTTGCGCGCCAGAACCAGCATCTCAGCTTCTCGCGACGCGCGCCCGCGACGGGTCCCGCCGCGGCGATGGGGTTCTTGGCGATCACGGCTGCGAGGGGGACCAGCATGGAGCCGTAGGGGAGCCATTTCGGCGTCATAATCCCGCACTCTTCGCCCAGAAATGTCAGACCCTGCGCGAGCGCTTCGACGGTCCGATCCCAGTTCTCCGATATCTGCGGTCCTTTCAGGTCCATGAGCACGCGACGTTTCAGCGTCGCGGGATTGGTCGCAAGCAATGTCACCGCCTGCAGCACCGTATATGGGTCGAGCTGAAACTCTTCAATGATCGGGTACTTTTCCTGGGCCGCGCTCCAAAGATCACGAAGATAGATGCCCTGTGGGAAAAACCGCGCCGTGAGCAATTCGAACGGCGAAAGTTTTATACCGGTCTTGTTTAAGGTCTCGAATATCGTACAGATTGCTTCCGCTGAAGTTTCCGCCGATAGGGTCACCACCGGAAACCGATATGCGCTGATCGGCGCAATGTAACGATTCGCAATATCATCTAAAGCATCATTGAGCTTAAGCATTTCATTTCCGTTATTCTCCGTTAGATTATACTTTAGAACCCTACCTTTCCATGTGTTAAAAGCATGGAGAGATCCTTCAAGATATCCTAGCGGGAATATTAGATTCTTTGCTTGGTTCTGGAAGGCGATTTCACGTGCATCCGTGCCCTGGCCTTCTGCAAGAAACGCCTTGGCATGCTGCCGTTCGGCACGATGGTAGAAAACAACATTCTCGTCATCGATATTGGCACCCTCGATTAGCTTCTTAATGTCTAGAAAATAACGAAATGGACCGGTACCAAAAAGCGCCTGATACAGCGAGGTGAGGCGTTGCTGTCCATCGAGCACGAGAAATGTGGCGTGAGGCTGCGGCGCTGGCGCGCCTTCAATGCCGCGGGAGGCAAAATGATTCCTCGAATTCCGGATCCTCAGGATACTGCCGGCGGGAAAGCCGTTCGCCACGGAACAGATAAGCTCCGCCACCGCCCCTGGCTCCCAGACGAAGTCCCGTTGGAATTCCGGAAGCACCGCATTGCCGTTGTGGATCTCCTCTAGCAGGACGCGCAGCTCGCGCGGATTGGTGTCCTCGTACAAGGTAGTCATGCGACCCCGCCCTTTTCCCATCTCACGCTAACAATTGCGCTCTTTCCGGCTGTCCGTAAGACTGCGAAGCCGGCGCGCACTTTTACCCCAGAACGGATTGCTATCAGGAGGCGCAGCTAATTGGCAATTGTCGCGACGAAGGCTGGGGGGCTCTGCCATTGTCTTGGACAACAGCACGGAATTGACCTCGATGGTGGTCCTCAAATGGCGCCAGCAGACGGGCATAGAACGCCCTACACGCACCTGGGAAAATCGGAACAGAACGACGTCGTGAGGAGCCTCAATCGCCGGCTCCGGGACGAATGGTTAAATGAGATCCTTGCTCTCGACCCGGGCAGTTCGTGGAAGGAGGACTACAATCTGAACCGCATCCATTCGGCGTCGGCCATCGATTTCCCGAAGAGTTCGTCGCGATAACCACATTGGAAACCGTCTCCGCCTAAGGCAAAAAACAACGGCGAGTTCTTTCCTAAACCGGAGGAGAAAGCGGGCTTAGGTCATGGCAAAGCGATATCAGGCTTCCCCGTGATATAAACAATTCTCTCAGAGGCCCCTGCAGCGAGTTCCATTTACAATTTGACGAAAAGACAGGCTCCCGACAGCTTCGGTTGCCACGTTACTCATGATTGCAAATCGATGCTGAACGACGCCCAAGGGGTACATCTGTGACCAAAAAATCGACTAAGACAGACAAATTTATCCGACCTATTGTAGAGTATTTTCCTATTTCACCGGTTGAATCCAAGCATGGAGCACGCTCTGAACTCTTTACAGAATTTGAGGATAACGGAACAACTCACCGCTATTACAAAGGAGTTCGGGATGCACTTTACAGATCCTACGGGATTTACATCTTCTACGATAGCCGTGGGCGTGCACTATATGCGGGGAAAGCAGTGAGGCAAAGCCTCTGGAAAGAAATGAATAGCGTCTTTAATCGGAGTCGAGACGAGGTTCAGCGGATTAAACTGGTTGGTCATCCTGCTCGCAATGTTGAGTACCGCGAAAATGAGGAAAAGATTCGGCGAATTGTTAATACTCCCATGAAACTACATGATCTCTCTGCATATTTTAGTGCTTACGAAATCGCTCCAGCAGAGATGATATCGATGTTTGAAGCACTAATTATCCGCGCATTTGCCAATGATTTACTTAATGTAAAAATGGAGCGATTGTGACCTAAGTGTCTGGTCCCGTGGCGTGATGGAATCAGGTTAGCTGATCTTGATTGGAAGGATCAGCTATGGGCCAGGTACTCCATGGCAGCGCCACGACCACGCACGCTATCCGAACTGCGATACAGCGATCGAAAGCTCCGCTCAAAGAGCTAGCGGCGCGGTAGGGACTTAATCCGAAGACGGTGGCCAAGTGGCGCAAGCGGGCCTTCGTGCAGGATGCGCCAATGGGGCCGAAGAGGGTGTGTTCGACGGCTCTAATGGCCGAAAAGGAGGCGGCGGTCGTCGCCTTCCGCAAGCTCACCCTGCTCCCCTTGGACGATTGCCTTTAACGCGCTCCAGGCCACGATCCGGCATCTCATACCCTCATCGCTGCATCGCTGCCTGCAGCGGCACGGCATCAGCCGCTTCCCGGAGGTCGAGGGCGATAAGCCAAAAGGGGCGTTCAGGCGCTACCCCATTGGCTACTTCCACATCGACATTGCCAAAGTCCGGACCGAAGAGGGCAAGCTCCACCTGTTCGTCGCCCTCGACCGGACCAGCAAGTTTGCCTTTTCAGTTGCATCCGGCCGCCGACGTCGAGACCGCCGCCGGCTTCCTCTAAGCCCTTGTCGAAGCCTTGCCATACCGGATCCACACGGTGCTCACCGATAATCGCATCCAGTTTGGCGATGCCATCCAGCACCGCACAGGGCCGACGGTCCGCTACCGCGTGCATATGTTCGACCGGGTGTGCCTGGAACACGGCATCGAACATCGCTTCACCAAGCCTAATCATCCCTGGGCCAACGGCCAGGTCGAGAGGATGAACCGCACGCTCAAGGAGGCGACACTCAAGCGCTACCATTACAGCACTCACCAGCGCTCAGCGCCCATCTCTCGGCATTCCTCGACGCCTAGAACTTTGCCAAACGCCTCAAGACCCTCGCAGGCCTCACGCCCTATGAAGCCATCTGTAAAGCCTGGGCTGGCGAACCAGAGCACTTTCTGCGTTACCCAGCCAGCTCACGTCGGGACTGAACACCTAGAAACCTCTCACAGTCCCTTAAATTAAAATGGGCTTTTACTTTCACCCTGCGGCATCAATATATTTCTCGGAAAGATTTGAAGTAGACTTTGAATCATACCGCTACATGCGTAAGGGGATAGTTGTGCAGCAACCCCGGAGACATTAGCCTTTGTAATTGACCAGATCGCGTCTTTGGCTTCCTGATTAACGTCGTTGAACTTATCTTTGATGTAGACGCCCATGGATTTCAATGCGGCGGGGCTTAACATTCCGTACCGCGTAATGCAGATCTCTGCCATCATGTATTTAGAAAAATATTGCCGCACTATTTCCGCTGTGGTTTCGTCCACACCCTTGATCTGCATTTGTGCATTTGCAGAATTCGGTCCCATTGACATGATCGAAAGCAGCATTAATACGGCAGCGACACAATTCCTTGAGTTCATTTCCACCCCCATTCCGTCTTGCAGCATGCGCAAGCGATTGTGCTGTGCTGCAGCTTGACCTTTAGCACAGAGGCCTCGTGAGTTCGCAATCGAAACTGCTATTGCAGACAAATGGGATCCTGCGCGAGCTGGTTGGAGCCCCGGCGGCCCAAGATCAATGGGGCACGTCGGCGGCTTTTGCCGGAGCTCCTCCATGGCTCCGGCGATCTGGCACGCAGGTTCTTCCGGCTCCGCCATCGTCAGCGCCGTGATGTACCCACCGAGCATGGTGATCTGAACCTTGCGGGACCTCTCCTCGAAGGATACTTCGACCCGATTTGCCATCCGTCGCTCCTCAGCTGGAATGCTGTCTGGCGTTGAGAAGCTTGATTTCTTGATCGCCGAGCGACGGAGTGATCGTGGACTTCCTGGCCGAGTTGAGGATATCGACGCCGATCGAGCCTGCGATTTCGGGGCACCTTCGATGAGTGTGAACAACCTTGGTGCCAAGCAAACGACTGTTCGAAACCGATCGTAGACCAAATGAACTGAGTGAGAAATTTCACTCCTGCGCGGAGTCTGGCACGGGCTCGTCGACCCTATGCAGGCGCACGCTGGGGCAGATTTTTTTGACGATCTCACACAGATGCAGGTGGTGCGTGAGATAGATCACCTGACCGGCTTGGGCCATCTCCGCGAACAGGCGAAATGCCTCCTCTGCCCGGAAATCATCGAAGGTCTCCATGATGTCGTCCGCAACGAACGGCACCGTGCTGCGGCTCCGCACGAACTCCTGA
>NCEH01000011.1 GCA_002304505.1 Rhizobiales bacterium 32-66-11
GTGGAGCCCGGCTCCACCACGCCCTGCACCGCGCAGGCGGCGATGGCCGCGTCCATGGCATTGCCGCCGGCCTGGAGCACGTCGAGCGCGACCAGGCTGGAAAGCGGATGGGAGGTGGCCGCCATGCCCTGCGTGGCCATGACGAGGGAGCGGCCCGGGGTTTCGAAATCGCGCATGGAAGATGGTCCTGGTCGGATCGCCTGTCGGGTCGCCTGTCGGATCGCTTGGTCGGGTCGCGCGATGGCTCAGCGCGGCGCGGCGGCGGGCAGGCCGGCACCGATACGCTCCAGCATATAGGGAACGAACGGGTTGGAGGAGACGCGCAAAAGCATGTCCACGCCCACATCCAGCCCGCCATATTCGCCATGCGGGGCCATGGTGCCGAGCTGGATGCCGAAATCCTCCGCCGGGTCCGGCGTGAGCCCATAAAGCCCGTCCTCGAGCGGAAAGGGCAAGGCGATATGGGAGAGCGAATAGATCGCGCGCGGATAGGACAGGCCGAGCGGGCGGCGCGTTTCGCCGCTTGCGCCGGCATCACTCAGGCGTTCTTCGGCCGCGGCGGTGGCAGGCGAGATATTGGCGATCACCGCCGTGCGGAAGGTGCGCGGGGCCGGCGGCAGAAGGCGGCTCAAGGCGGTATCGGCATCGGCGGAGAGGAATGGCGCGAAGGTGGAATTGCGGTTTACGTCGAACAGAACCAGCTCGCTGCCGTTGGCGGGCAAGACGGCGAACAGGGTGTCGATGACCGCCCTTGTGCTCACCGTATGGTCGAGAATCGACTGGAAGGCGAGCACGGGCGGCAGGCCCTCCAGCCGGCCGTCGCGCAGATGGGCGCGGATCGCATCCTGGAGCACCTGGGTCAGGCGGAAGGATTCCTGCGCCGCCTTCACCGGGAAAGAATTGTATTTGAAAGGGTTGAACTCTGGCAGCAGGTTCAGCCACGCGGCCTTCGCGAATGGCGGCAGCACCGCCGGCAGACCGGCGAGGCCGGCGAAGCGGGCGAACGGCGTGATCCCCACCATGGGCGAGACCAGGACGAGCTTGTCCGCGCGCGGCAGGCCCGGTGTGTCGAGGGCGTCGAGGGAATATTTCAGCGCCAGCGCGGCGCCGTTGGAATAGCCCACCAGATGGATCGGCAGGTCCGGCCCGGCGCGGCGTTTGGCTTCGCGCAGGGCGAGGCGGGTGGCGGCGAGCCAGTCCGGCCATTCCGTCACCGTCAGCCCGCCCGGCACGGTGCCGTGGCCCGGCAGGCGGATGGAGAGCGCCACGAAGCCCGAGGCCGCATAGCGCCGCGCCACATGGCGCAGGCTGTAGGGGGAATCGGTGAGGCCGTGCAGCAGCACCGCGACGCCCTTCACCGGCCCGTCCGGTTCCAGCACGAAGGAGCGGTTGAAATCCTGCGCGAACCGGCCGGGATAGATCGGGCTGTCGGCGAAATAGCGGTCGGCGGCGATGCGGTCGCGGGGCGGCAGCTTGTCCGTCACTTGGGTCCGCACGCTGTCGAACAGGCGCTGCTCGGCGGCGAGATAGGCCGGCCAGTCGGCGCGGTCCAGCTCGGCGATGCTGAGTTCCTGCGGTACGAAGGTGTGCCACGGCTCCAGCGGTGGGCCGCGCAAAGAATCCAGCGCCCGCCCCGCGAACAGCGCCACTGCCACCACGCCGAGCAGGATCACCAGCGCTCGGACCGCCTTCATCACCCACGGGCGCATGTTCTTTTCTCTCCGGGCCGGCCCGGTCGAATCGGCCGCCGGCGGCATTATGGACCGCGCGCCGGGAGAAAGGCGCGCCCGCCGCATTTTCTGCCCCGCCAAAGCTTGCGGCGACGGGGGGGGCGTGCAAAATGTTTCACGTGAAACAATGGTTTAGCGCGGACGAACAGGGGTTTCGTGACGCCTCTCGGCGGCTTTCCGGCACACCAAACCCGCTCTTCGGGCGAAGGTTCGGCGCGAATGAATCCGCACCCGCGCCGCGGATCGCATTCAGGCTGCGACGGCGGTCTCCAACTCGTGTTTAGAGCCGGATCGCATCAGGCCCTAGGGTGGGCGCGAAACGAGGGAGCCCATCCCATGGCAGAACGTTCCATGAAGCAGCCCGGCCCCGACCATCCCATCACCGTGACGCGCCATCCGGGGCGGATCGTGGTTTCCGCCGGCGGGCGGGTGATCGCCGATACGCGCGCGGCGCTGACCTTGCGCGAGGCGTCCTATCCCGCCGTCCATTATGTGCCGCGCACGGATGTGGACATGGCGGCGCTCGTGCGCTCCGCCCATGCCACCTATTGCCCCTATAAGGGCGCGTGCAGCTATTTCAGCATCCCCGGCGGCGGCGCGCGGGCGGAAAATGCGGTGTGGACCTATGAGACGCCATACCCGGCGGTGGCCGAGATCGCCGGCCATCTCGCCTTCTATCCCGACCGGGTGGATTCCATCGACGTGGAGTCCATCGAGGACAAGCCGCTCGCGCCCTGAGCGGGCGGCGTCCTTAGCGGGGAGGCTTCAGGCGGTGGAGGCGGGCTTCTGCACCCGCTCCGCCGTGTCGAGCGCCTGCGTGGTGTCGCCGGAAAGATCGGCGGCGAGGAAATCCGCGCTCTCGGGAATGGCGATGCGGAAATCCTCGATCCGCTCCATGGCAAGTGTGATGGCGTCTCCCGCGCACTCCAGCACATGGCCGCCAAAGCGATGGTCGTCGCTGAGGAAATGCACATGCCAGCCGGGCACGCCGAGGCCCTTGGCATAGGAAGGGGTCCAGAAGCCGATCATGGAACCGTCCACGTCGCGGCATTCGAATTCGGCCTGATGGGAGGTGGCCTGAACCAGCGTCTCATGGGCGCCGGCCTTGCAGGCCACGCGATTGTGCACCCGCGCGAAATGGCCGGAGAGGCGCACGGCGAAGAACACATTGTCCGTGTGCCGCAGCGCGTCCAGCTGCGCCACCAGTTCGTGGATGGAGGCGAACGGCGCCAGCGTCACCGGCGCTTCGGGCGCAAAATGGGTGACGATGGCGAACGGCACCTGCTGGTCATCCTCGGCGCGGCGGATGGACCCATCGCCCCGCATCTGGAAGAAGGCGCCGTCGAGCGCGATCATCTCGCCGTCCAGATCGACGAAGGTGCCGAGCCCGAAATCCCCGTGCTCGCGCAGCGTGCCCACGGAGACCACGCCCTGGAACAGCCCTTCCACCAGCGCCCCCGAGGTGGACACCTGGAACAGCGTGCCGTGGTCCACCTGGAGCGTATCGGCAAGCGCGCGCGAGACGATGTGGGAGAGTGTCTCCCCACTCTCCCCGGTGGCCGCCTGAAGGGCGGTCCACAGGGATTGGGAAATCTCGCAATTCAAGGTCGGCATGGCGGGCCCCGCTTACGAGATGACGTTGTCGTGCATGGCGGCGCCAAGCGCGATGTTGTGGCGATAATCCACCGGGATGTCGATCAGCACCGGCCCCGGCGTTTCCATGGCCTTGCGCAGGATCGGCACGAACTGGTCCGCATGCTCCACGCGGAAGCCGGTGGCGCCGAACGCCTCGGCATATTTCACCGTGTCGATCGGGCCGAAATCGATGCCGGAATGGCGCTGGTATTTCATCATCTCCTGGAACGCGACCATGTTGTAGCTGCCGTCGCGCCAGATCATGTGCACGAAATTGCACTTGAGGCGCACCGCCGTCTCCAGCTCCTGGGCGGAGAACAGGAAGCCGCCGTCGCCGGAGACCGAGAGCACCTTGTCGTTCGGCCGCGCGATGCAGGCGGCAATCGCCCAGGGCAGCGCGACGCCGAGGGTCTGCTGGCCGTTGGAAATCAGCAATTGCTCCGGGCGGAAGCTGTAGAGATAGCGCGAATGCCAGATGTAGAAGGAGCCGATGTCGAGGGCGAGGGTTACGTCCTCGGTGATGAAGGGCTGCAAATCGGCGATGATGCGCAAAGGATGCATCGGCATGCCGGCTTCCCGCGCGCCGGCCGCGCGCACCTCCTCCAGCTCGCGCCGGGCGGCATCCAGCGCCGCATGGGGCACGAGGCGCGGGCGGCGCGGCAAAGCGGCGGTGATCCGCGCCAGGGTTGCGGCGATGTCGCCGTATAATTCCACCGCCGGGCGGTAATCCATATCCACGGCGGCGATCACATGGTCGATATGGATCACCGGGCGGGTCTTGCCGGCGTTCCACAGGCCCGCGTCATATTCGATGGGATTGTAGCCGACGGCGATCACCAGGTCGGCGGCATCCAGCAGGCGGTCCGAGGGCTGGTTGTGGAACAGCCCGACGCGCCCGCCGAAGCAATCCAGCGCCGCGCGCGGCACCACGCCGGCGCCCTGATAGGTGCATACCGTCGCCAGCGGATGGGCGGAAAGCAGCGCCCGCACGGCGGCGGCATTGGCGGGGCGGCTCGCATCCATGCCCAGCAGCAGCACCGGCAGGCTTGCGGCCTCGATCAGGCGCACCGCTTCCGCGATCTCCTCCTCCGGCGCGGCGCCGAGGCGCGGCACGCGGGCGGGGGTGAGCACGCGGTCCGGCGCGGGGTCGTTCATCACATCGTTGGGCAGCGAGACATAGGCCGCGCCCCGCCGGCCGGATTCCGCCGCGCGGAAGGCGTTGGCGAGGATCTCGCCGATGGATTCGCCCGCCTCGATCTCAGCCGCATAGCGCGTGACCGGGCGGAACAGATTGACCGTGTCGAGGCTCTGGTGGGTCTGCTTCATGGTCTCGGCGCGCGGCACGGAGCCGCCGAGGCCCACCAGCGGCATGCCCTCGGAATTGGCGGTGGCAAAGCCCGTGACGAGATTGGTGCAGCCGGGGCCGGAGGTGACGAGGCACACGCCGGCCTGTCCGGTCATCTTGCCGACGCCGGCGGCGATGAAGGCGGCGTTCTGCTCGTGCCGGCAGACCACGGTCTCGATGCCCGAGCCGTTCAGGCAATCATAGACCCGGTCCACCTTCGCGCCGGGAATGCCGAACACATGCGTCACGCCCTGCGCCTTGAGGTTGCGCACCAGCACTTCGGCTCCGCAAACGTCGTCCATGGCGTTCCCCCGTTCGGCCGTGGCCGACATGCCCATCATCGGATCGGACCGTAGAGGCTTCGCATTAACGCGGGACGACGCCAATGTGGAAAATGGGCTGCGTGCGGCCCTCAGCCCGCCAGGGGCTCATCCTGCGGCGGACGGCCGGAGAACAGGTCCGCCACGGGGCGGCTGGCGGGATGATGGGCGCACAAGGTGAGCCCCGCGATCAGCAGCGGCACGCCGATGAAGGCGCCGGGCACGCCCCACAGGAAGCTCCAGAAAAACACCGCGAACAGCACCATGAAGGGCGAGGCGGCGAGCGCCTTGCCGGCGATGCGCGGCTCCAGATAGCTGCCGGACAGGAATTGGATGATGTTGAGGCACACGAACACGAACACCGCGCTCTGCCAGGATTCGAACTGCACCAGCGCGAACAGGGTGGGCAGCAAGGTGGCGACGAACGGGCCGATGAAGGGAATATAATTCATCGAGAAGGCGATGACGCCCCAGGCGGTCGCCAGCTCCATGCCCGAGGCGAGGGTGAAGCCCCACACCACGAGGCCGGTGGCAAGGCTCATGAGCGTGCGGACCATCATGTAGCGCTGCATCTTGGCGCCGATGTCGGCGCCGGCCGCGAGCATGAAGGACCCGAACGTGCCGCCGCGCAGGCCGGCGAGCTGGCGCTTGAAGATGTCCACCTCCAGCAGGCCGAGGATGACGAACACGAAGGTGACGATCAGGAAGCTGGCGAGGCTCTGCATGCGGCTCGACAGATCCTGGAACACCAGCAGCAGCCAGCGCACGTCGAAATGCTCGGTGATGAGGGAGGCCATGACGAAGCCGTGGCCCTCCAGCCAGTCGTGCGCCTGCCCGTACAGCGCCTGGAAGCGCGCGGCATTGGCGAACACCCATTGGCCGACATGGGCAAAGCCCCACACCACGAGGCTGATGATGGTGCCCACCACCGCCAGCGTCGCCACCAGCGTCGCCAGCGCGGCGACGACGCCCGGCATATAGCGTTGCAGCACCTTCTGCAGCGGCCAGACGATGGCGATGATGAACAGCGCGAACACCACCGGGGCGATGATCGACTGGGCCTCGGAGAGGGCCGCGCACACGAGGACCGCCGCGACGATCCCCACCAATATCCTGACCGCGCGATCCTTGATCATTCCCGCCCCTGTGCCCGCTTCTGTTGTTTTGGAACTCACGCCTGTTCCGGCATGGTGCCGTGGCGCACCGAGATTTCCATGCCTTTGATCTTTTCGTAAAGCTTGATGTCGCTGGAATAGGGCCACCAGGAATACAGCAGCAGCTCCAGCGGGTGCCACAGCCCGACCCAGCCGGCGATCAGCAGGCCCTCGCCGAACAGATAGCCGAGCAGGCTGTCGGAGCCGAGCCATTTGTCCAGCGCCGTCGACAGGGCGAGGCAGGCCGCGAGAAAGATCGCGCCGACGCGCAGCGCGCGGCGCCCTTCCAGGCGCACCTCCAGCATCTTGCGGCGGCAATATTGGATCTGGGACTCGCAATATGTGGCGAGCGCGCGGGGCAATTGGCCCACCAGCGCGTCGTCGGCGGTGCCCTCCGGCAGCCAGATCACCGCCTTGGCCCGGCTGGTGCGCCAATCCTTCTGCGCCCGCAGCGCGTCCATCACCTGGTCGATGCCCGACAGATCGATGGTCTCGCCCTCGAACGGGTCGACCTCGGGCACGCGGAAGAAATTCTTGAGGTTGCGCAATTGCAGGTGGATTTCGCCGGGCGTCGCGGTCATCGGGTCTCGCCTTGCAGGACGCGCCGGCAAGCGGGCGGCAGCTTTAGGGGGGTTGTGCGGCCGGTGCCGCGCATCATGGTCAAGCTGGGGCTTACACCATTTCGCGCGGGGCGGAAATTCACCCGATTGGGCAAGGATGGCGCCGCAGAGTCTCCGCGGCGCCGGGGCCGGCGCGCGGTTTCGCTTGAAACCACGCCGGATTTCCGCTTTGCAGGAAGGCGGAAGCGTCAAGGGACGAGCCGGGGGGTGCGCGTGTCGCCATCGAGCAGGGCAGGGCGCCGGAGCGCGGCGGATGGCACGCGGGCGAGCGCCTTGCGCGCAACCGGCCTCATGATGGCGGGGATGCGCGCGGTTCTGCTGGGCGCCGTGGCGCTCTTTGCGCTGAACGGCTGCACGCCACATCCTGAGGGCGTGCTGGTGCCCCTTGCCGCGGGCACGCCGGTCGCCGCCACCGTGGACATTCTCGCCGCCACCACCCGCGCACCCACCGACCAGCCGGGCATCCTGTTCACCGGCGAACGGGGCGAGGGGCTCTCGCTCACCAATATCGTGGTCTCGATCCCGCCCAACCGTCCCCTGGGCTCGATCCAGTGGCCGCAGCCCGGCACCGCCGATCCGACGCGCGATTTCGCGATTTCCGAGGTCGCGCCGGTGCCGCGCGCGGGCGTGCTGGATTGGTTCAAGGGCGCCAAGGGCAAGAAGCGGCGGGTGCTGATCTTCGTGCACGGCTTCAACACGCGCTTTGATTCCGCCGTGTTCCGCTTCGCCCAGATCGTCCACGACATGAATGCCGATATCGCGCCGGTGCTGTTCTCCTGGCCCTCGCGCGGGCGCATCCTGGATTATGTCTATGACCGCGAGAGCACGAATTTTTCCCGCAACGACCTCGCTTATGTGATGCGGGCGGCGGCACGCTCGCCTTATGTGGACGACGTGGTGGTGATGGCCCATTCGATGGGCGCCTGGCTCGCGGTGGAATCCCTGCGCCAGCTCGCGCTCCAGGACGGGCGCATCCCGGCGAAGATCTCCAACGTGGTGCTGGCCTCACCCGATCTCGATATCGACGTGTTCCGCCGGCAGGTGGCGGAGATGGGCAAGGAGCGTCCGCGCATCACCATCTTCGTGTCGCGCAACGACCGCGCGCTCGGCCTCTCGCAGCTGATCGCCGGCGGTGTGACGCGGGTGGGTGCGATCGATCTCACGAAGCCCGACAACGCCGCCCAGCTGGAACAGGCCACCGGCATCGTGGTGCTGGATCTGTCCGGGCTTGAGAATGGCGACGCGCTCAATCATTCCAAGTTCGCCACCAGCCCCGACGTGGTGCAATTGCTCGGCACGCGCCTGTCGTCCGGGCAGGATCTCGGCGACCGGGAGGGCGGGGGCGGGGCGGAAGCCGTGCAGGTGCTCGGCGCCGCCGTGGGCGGGGTGGTGACCGCGCCCATCACGGTGTTCACCGGCGGCCTGCGGAACTGACACGGGGCCGGACGCACCGGCCCGGTGTTTCAAAGGCGTCAGAACGACCCGACCGTGCTGCCGATGAGGATCACCGCCACCAGCGCCAGGATCGCACCCACCACCGCCACCATGACGATGTCGAAATAGCTTTTCGCGTGGGTCGAGCCGCATACCGCCAGCAGCGTCACCACCGCGCCATTGTGCGGCAGGCTGTCGAGCGTGCCGGCGCCGATCACCGCCACGCGGTGCATCAGCGCGGGATCGAGCCCGGTTTCCGCCGCGAGCTTCATATAGGACGCGCCCAGGGCATCGAGCGCGATGGTGAGCCCGCCGGAGGCCGAGCCGGTGAGCGCCGCCAAGATGTTGGTGGCGATGGCGAGCGACACCAGCGGCCCGCCCTGGATGCCGAGCACCCAGGTGCGCACCAGCTCGAACGCCGGCATGGCCGCCACCACGGCGCCGAAGCCGACGAGGCTCGCGACGCTGAAGGCCGGCAGCACCGAGGCATTGGCGCCCGCGTCCATGGTCGCCCGCAGGTCCGGCAGGCGGCGGAAGTTGAAGGCCAGCAGCACCAGGATCGCCGCCGTCAGCGCGGTCGCCACCGCCCACACGCCGCCCACGGCGGAGAGCGTGGTGGAGCCCCAGCGTTCCTCGGCGAGGAAGCTCACGTCCAGCCGGGGCAGGACCACCATGGACATCGCCAGGTTCACCAGCACCACCACCAAGAGCGGCACCGCCGCCACGAGGAAGGAGGGGCGGGTCGTGCTGTGGGCGCCGTGGGAGATTTCCGCCGTGTCGAATTCATGCGAGGCGGTGGCGCGCTCGCGGATGAATTGGTCGTCGGCGACGCCCGGGTCCAGCGGGGTCTCATCGCCGAAGCCCTCGCCCTTGGCCCGCGCGACGCGCTCCGCCCGCATCAGCCACCACATGCCGAAGCCGAGCATGATCAGCGAGGCGATCACGCCCAGCCCCGGCGCCGCGAACGGCGTGGTGCCGAAGAAGGGCATGGGAATGGCGTTCTGGATCGCCGGCGTGCCCGGCAGCGCAGACATGGTGAAGGTGGAGGTGCCGAGCGCGATCGCCGCTGGCATCAGGCGGCGCGGAATGCCCGCCGAGCGGAACAAAGCGATCGCCATGGGCGCCAGGACGAAGAAGGCGACGAACAGGCTCACCCCGCCATAGGTCACGATGGCGCCCGCCAGCACCACCGCCAGGATGGCGCGCTTCTCGCCCAGCTTTTCGGTCATGGTGTCGGCGATCACGGTCACCGAGCCGCTGTCGTCCATCAGCTTGCCGAACAAAGCGCCGAGCAGGAACAGCGGGAAGAACTGCGCCACGAAGGTGGCGGCGTTGGTCATGAAGGTCTGCGTCCAGTGGGCGAGCAGCGGCTCGCCCGAGAACGCCGCCGCCACCAGCGCCGCGATCGGCGCCAGCAGCAGGATCGACCAGCCCCGGAAGGCCAGGAACAGAAGCAGCCCGAGGCCGAGGAGGATGCCGAGAAGTCCCATGGCTCACACGCCTTCCAGCAGCACGTCGAGATCGATGGAGGAGCGCTTGCCGAGATTGTCGGCATCCTTCGCCAGGAACGCCTCGGCGGACTTGCGGCCCTCCTCGCGCAGCATGGAGAGGAATTCCCATTCCGCATTGAGCTTGGAGGAATAGCCGAGCGTGGACATCAGCGCATTGGGCACCATGTGGATGCGCATCTTCGCCCATTGCGCGCCCTCGCTGTGGCCGGGATCGGCCACTTGGCGCAGCAGCGCGATCATGCGCAATTCCTTCAGCAGCACCGCGTTGAAGGACACCTCGTTGAGGCGGTTGAGGATTTCGCGCGCCGAATTGGGCGTGCCCGGCCGCTCCACGGGATTGATGGGGATGAGGATGGTGTCGTCCGACTCCAACTCGCGCACCAGCGGCGTCATGGTGGGATTGCCGGAATAGCCGCCGTCCCAATAGCTCTCGCCGTCGATCTCGATGGCCTGGAACATGGTGGGCAGGCAGGCCGAGGCGAGCAGCACGTCGGGGGTGATCTCGGAATTGCGGAACACCCGCCCGCGCCCGGTGCGCACATTGGTGGCGGTGATGAACAGGCGGATCGGCGAGGTCTTCAGCCGCTCGAAATTGATCAGGTCTTCCAGGATGCTGCGCAGCGGGTGCGAATTGCCGGGATTGAGGTCGTAGGGGGAATAGAGCCGCGAGACGAGGTCGAGGGTCACGAACAGCGGGGAATTGTCGAGCGTCCAGCGCCCCAGCATCTTGTCGATGGGGCCGCGCTGGAACGGGCTGAAGCGGGCCGCTTCCGCGACGCGCTTCCAATAGGCTTCAAGCGCATCGCGCGCGCCCTGCGCGCCGCCCGCCGCGAAACCGTCCGCCAGCACCGCCGCGTTCATGGCGCCGGCCGAGGTGCCGGAAATGCCGTCGATGCGCAGCCAGTCTTCCTCCAGCAGGCGGTCGAGCACGCCCCAGGTGAAGGCGCCGTGCGAGCCGCCGCCCTGGAGGGCGAAGTCGATCAATACCGGGGTGCGCCCGCTGGCGGTGGGTTCGCTCATGATGCTCTCCAATGTCCCGCACATGTCGTGCCCGGCCGGACCGCAGGCTGCGGCCCGGCCGTCTTGGCTATGCCGTTACCGCTGCGGCGCCGGGCTCCGGCGGGGCGTCGGGTCCGAACCAGCCGACATAGAGCGCCGGCAGGAAAATCAGGGTCAGCATCGTGCCCACCAGCAGGCCGCCCATGATGGAGAAGGCCATGGGTCCCCAGAACACGGTCGGCGCGATGGGGATCATGCCGAGCACCGTGGAAATGGCGGTCAGCATGATCGGGCGGAAGCGCGTGCAGGCGGCGAGGATCACCGCATCCTGCACCTTCGCCCCGCGCGCCCGCTCGGCCTCGATCTGGCCGATCAGGATCACCGCATTCTTGGTGATCATGCCGATCAAGGCGAGGATGCCGAGGATGGCGACGAAGCCGAGCGGTCGCCCGGAGGCAAGCAGCGCGGCGGAAACGCCGATCAGACCCAGCGGCGCCACCGAGAGCACCAGCACCAGCCGCGAGAAGCTCTGGAGCTGGAACATCAGCACCGTGAGCATGATCAGCAGCATCACCGGCACCACCGCCAGCACCGAGGCGCGCGATTTCGCGCTCTCCTCCACCGTGCCGCCGGTGACGATGTGGTAGGAGCGCGGCAAGGTCTGCGCCAGCTCCTGGATCTTCGGCGCCAGCGCAGCCACCACCGTTTCCGGCAGCGCCCCGGCGATCACGTCCGCCTGGACGGTGAGGGTGGCGACCCGGTCGCGCCGCCACACCACGGGGTAATCCTGTACATATTCGAAGCTGGCGAGCTGGCTCAGCGGCACGGTGCGCCCGCTCGCCAGCGGCACTTGCAGGCTGGCGAGATTGGCCAGCGAGACGCGCTGCTCGTCGGTGGCGCGGGCGACGACGTTCACCAGATAGATGTCGTCGCGCACCTGGGTCACCGGCGTGCCGGTCATCACCGTGTTGAGCACGCCGGCGAGCGCCTGGGTGCTGAGGCCGAGCAGGCGCGCCTGGTCCTGGTCGACGCGGATGCGCACCTGCCGCCCGGGCTCGATCCAATCGAAATTGACCTTCTCGACCTTGGCGTTGGAGGCCATGACGCCGGCGAGCTGGAACGCGATCTGGCGCACCTTCTCGATATCCGGCCCGCTGACGCGATACTGCACCGGCCAGCCCACCGGCGGGCCGAGCTCCAGCGGATAGATGCGGCCCACCACATTGGGGAATTGCTCCGCCAGCACCTTTTCCAGCTTCACCCGCAGACGTTCGCGTGCCGCCACATCCTTGGCGACGATCACCGACTGGGCGAAGAAGTCGTTGGGAAGCTGCACGTTGAGCGGCAGATAGAAGCGGATCGCCCCGCGCCCGACATAGGAGCTGAAGCGCTCCGCATCGGGATCGGCGCGCACGATGGCGTCGAAGCGCTGGGTAATGTCTTCGCTGTTGTAGATCGAGGCGTTCTGCGGCAGGCGCAGGTCCACCAGCAGCTCCGGCCGGTCGGACGAGGGGAAGAATTGCTGCGGGATCAGCGGGAGCGCCAGCACGGAGAGCACGAACAGGCCGATTGTGATGGCAACCGTGATCCACCGCGCCTTCAGCGCCAGCTCTAGCAGCGCGCGGTACATCCCAAGCACCTTGCTGGGCTTTTCCGGCGCGCTTTTCTTGGTCTTGTCCGGCGCTTTCAGGATCACGACGCCCAGCAGCGGCGCGAACAGCACTGCTACGAACCAGGAGACGATGAGCGCGATGGAGACCACCGCGAACAAGGAGAAGGTGTATTCGCCCGCCGAGCTTGCCGCGAAGCCCACCGGCACGAAGCCGGCCACGGTGACGAACGTGCCCGCGAGCATGGCGAAGGCATAGGTGCGGAAGGCGAAGGTGGCCGCGCTCGCCTTGTCGTCGCCGGCCGCGAGGCGGTTCATCATGGCGTCGGTGGTGGTCATGGCGTCGTCCACCATGAGCGCGAGCGCGATGATCAGCGCGCCGAGCGAGATGCGCTGCATGTCGATGCCGGCGAGTTCCATCACCGAGAACACCACGGCCAGCGTCAGCGGAATGGAGAGCGCCACCACCATGCCGGCGCGCACGCCGAGGCTGATGAAGCTGACCACCAGGATGATGCCCACCGCCTGCCAGAGCGAGGACATGAACTCGCCGATGGCGGTGTCCACGGTCACCGCCTGGTCCGCCACCAGATGCGGCTCGATGCCGATGGGCAAATCGGCGGTGATGTCGGCCATGGCACTCTTGAGCCGCGACCCGAGCGCGAGGATATCGCCGCCGTCGCGCATGGCGATGGCAAGCCCGATGGCCGGCTGGCCGTTCACGCGGAACAGCGGCTGCGGCGGATCGGCATAGGCCCGGCGCACGGTCGCGATATCGCTGAGCCGCAGCACGCGGCCGTTGACGACGAAATTGACGTTGGCGATGTCCTGCTCGGACTCGAACGCGCCGGAGACGCGCAGCGAGATCGCCTCTTCCCCGGTCTGTATGCTGCCGGCGGGGCTGACGATGTTCTGGCTTTGCAGCGCTGCGAGCACGGCCGCGCGGTCGATGCCGAGGCTCGCCAGCTCCTGCATGTTGAACTCGACGAAGATCCGCTCGTCCTGCGCGCCCAGGATCTCGATCTTGGAGACGTCCGGCACCTGGAGCAGCTTGGAGCGCACCTCTTCCACATAATCGCGCAATTCGCGCTGGCTGAAGCCGTCGGATGTAAAGCCGTAGATGATGCCGAAGGTATCGCCGAACTCGTCGTTGAAGCCCGGTCCCTGCACGCCTTGCGGCAAGGTGTGGCGCATGTCGCCGATGCTCTTGCGCACGTGGTACCAGATGTCCGGCACCTCCTGGGCGGTGGCGCTGCCCTTGAGGTTGACGAAGATGGTGGTGACGCCGGCACTGGTATAGCTGCGCAGGAAGTCGAGCTTCGGCGTTTCCTGGAGCGTGCGTTCCAGCCGCTCGGTCACCTGCTTCAGCGTATCCTCGACCGAGGCGCCGGGCCAGGAGGCCTGCACCACCATGGTCTTGATGATGAAGGTCGGGTCCTCGCCCCGGCCCAACCGTTCATAGGAGAGCAGCCCCGCGAGCACCGCGACGGCCATGAAATAAATGACGATGGAGCGATGCTTCAGCGCCCATTCGGAGAAATTGAGGCCGCTCACAGGTTCGCCCCCAGCAGGCGGACCTTCTGCCCCGGATGGAGCGCCTGGACGCCCGCCGTGACCACGATTTCCGCATTCTTGAGGCCGTCGGCCACGGTGACGGTGGCGGGCGAGAAGCGGGCGATATCCACCGGCCGCAGAGCCACCGTCTTGGTGGTGGGATCGAAGATCCAGACCGCCGGCTTGCCGTCGATGCGGGTCAGGGCGCTTGCCGGAATCTCGATCACCGGGCCGGTGTCCACCGCCACCGAGCCGTTGACCGTGGAGCCGAGGCGCATCGCCTCCGGCGGGTCGATCAGGCCGACGCGGATCTGGAACGTGCGGGTGACGGGATCGGCCTGGGGCGCCACCTCGCGCACCCGGCCCTTGGCGCTGGCGCCGCTGCCGTCCGCCAGGGTCACCTGGACCTCGGGATCGGTGGGCATGTCGCGCAGCACCTGGGCGGAGACGTCGAACACCGCGTCGCGCCCGTCCTTGCGGGCCACCTGGACGATGGCCTGGCCGGGCTGCACCACCTCGCCCTGCTCGGCGCGGCGGGCTGTGACGGTGCCCGGCGCATCGACCTTCAATTCGGTGAAATCCAGCCGGTCGGTGGCGATCTTCACCTGCGCCTCGGCATCCTCCACCCGCGCGCGGGCGGTGAGATAGGCCTGCTCGGCCTGCTCATACTGGGCGCGCGGGGTGAAGCCGCGGGCGAGCAAGGCGCGCTGGCGCTCATAAGTGTTGCGCGAGACGCCGAGCTGCCCCTGGGCCGCGCTCAGCGCCGCCTGGGCGGAGCGCAGGGCGTTGACCTCGTTCTGCGGATCGAGCCGGGCGATCACCTGCCCGGCCTCCACATGGTCGCCGACATTCACCAGCCGCTCGATGATCCGCCCGCCGATGCGGAAGGCATAGGTAACCTCGTTCATGGCCTCCACATGGCCGGTGAAGGTGAGGCCATCCGGCGTGGTGCGGGTGGAAACCTTGATCGCGCGCACCGGCCGGATTTCCGGCGCGGCGGCGGTTTGCTCGCCGCCGCAAGCGGCAAGGGCCAAAGGGGAGACCAGCACAAATGCCAGCGCGAGCCGCCGTCCGGTGCTGTGCGCCGTGGCGCGCGTCTTCAGTTTGCTAGCGGACACGGAACGCTCCTTTCGGGCCAGTGCATGCCGGGACGCGCCGAGGCATCACGCATAAAGCACCAACTTGGCATTGGGGTGACAGGGTTGCAACGCAGCCGAACTACATGCCCGGCGGGGCGATCGACATTCGGATTATTCAATCCCGCCACAGGGGAAGGCGGCCATTGCTTGAATGGACTTGTTATTCTTCCGCCGGCGCGGGGAAATAGCGATGAAGCCGTCATGGCGCGCTCCGCACGGCGACCGCGAGCGCGACCACGAGGCCGGCGAGCAGCGCTCCCGCCACCCCCCAGCGCCGCAGCACATCGTCAAGCCGGCCGACACCCGCAAGCCCGCGCGCCAGCAGCGGCCCCAGGCGCTCGGCGAGTACCAGCACGTCGCCCGCCGGCACCTCGGGAAGCGCCGGGCCGCGCTGGTGCAATGCGAATGCGAGCGCAAGGCCGAGCAGCACCGGCACCGCCGTCTTCTCCACATTCACCAAGGCGAAGGCGGACGCGATCCGCTCCCCGGTGACGAGCGGATAGAGCGTGAACGGCAGTGCGAGGGCGAGCACGCTCAGCACGATCCAGGGTGCCATCAGGCGCTGGGAGGGCAGGGGGAAGGCGGCGCGGCCCTTCGCGCTGTCGCGCAGCAGCACCACGAACTTCGCCATCAGCAATGTCGTGCCCGCCGCCGAGAGCGCGAGCAGAAAGCCGGCCGCGCCCTCGCCCATGGGCCCCTTGATGGCGAGCTTCGCCAGCGCCCCACCGGTGAACGGCAGGCCCGCGAGGCTGAGACCCAGAAGGCCGGCAAGGCCGAGCACCGGCATCACCGCGCCCGGCGCGGTCGCTGCCGCGATGCCCACGGCCAGGAACAGCGCCCCCTTCAGCAGGATGTGATTGGCGGCATAGAAAGCGGCGATGGCGGCGGCGGCGCTGTCGCCCTGCACCAGCGCGCCGCCGATGACGGTCGCGACGACACCCATCTGGCTCACGGTGGAATAGGCCAGCACGCGCTTGGGATGCTTCTGCGTGAGCCCCAGCGCGATGCCGTAATAAGCGGTGAAGATGCCGGCGATGCTCAGCGCGAGGCCCCAGTGGGGCAGGGCGACGCCGAGCGGCAGGAAGCGCAGCAGGCCGATCACCCCGGCCTTCACCACGATGCCGCTGAGCACCGCCGAGGCCGGCACCGGCGCCACCGCATGGGCGAGCGGCATCCACACATGCAGCGGCACCAGCCCCATCTTCAGGGCGAACCCCACCACCAGCAGCAGGAGGATCGCGTCCCGCCAGGGCGAGACCGGCCATTGGGCGACCGCGTCGCGGATCAGCGGATTGGCCTGCGGGCTGCCCGAGGCGAGCATGACGAAGGCGGCGATCAGCAGCGCCTCGCCGAACAGGGTGAGCGCCAGATAGACGATGCCGGCGCGCCGTGCCTCGGCCGTGTCGTCATGGGCGGAGAGGCCGAATGCGGCAAGGCTCACCAGCGCGAAGGCGAGATAGAAGCTCGCCACATCCGCCACGATGAACACGCCGAAACTGCCCGCAAGCGTCAGCAGCCACCACACGCAGAAGCCGCCGCGGCGCGGGTCTTTGGCGAGGTAGGTGGCGGCATAGGTGCCGGCGGCGATCCACAGCAAGGCGGCGCCGCCGAGCAGGATCGCGCCCGGCACGTCGAGGAAGAAGCTGATGCGGAACGGCGCGGGCGCCACCAGCACGAACACGTCGCGCGGCACCAGTAGCGCCGCCAGCAGCCCCGGCACCGCCGCCGGCGCCAGCAGCAGCGGGGCGACGCGGCGCACGCTCTTGAAAGCGCAAGCCAGCGCCAGCAGGAACGGGACCACCGGCGCGGCGATGAGAAGGGCTGCCGCGAGGTTCATGGCACGGCTCCGTCCCAGCTCGCCGGCCGGCCGATGGCGAGGAAGGCCGCCGGCTGGAGCGGCACGAAGCCGAGCGCGACCGCGCCGAGCGCCAGCGCCAGGGCCACCATCTCGCGCCAGCGCGCGACCGGAACCGGCACCAGGTTTCCATCCGGCCGCTGCAGCGCCGGCAGCAGCACCCGCAGCACATAGCCGGCGGCGAGCAGCCCGCCGAGGAGGATCACGACGGCGATCCACCATGAACCCTGCTGCACGGCGGACGTGAGCAGCATGACCTTGGCGACGAAGCCCCCGCTCGGCGGCAATCCCATCAGCGAGAGGCCGCCGAGCCCGAAGGCGAACACGCTGATCGGCACGATGCGGCCGATGCCGGAGAGCTGGGCGATGCGATCATGGCCCAGCGTCTCGGCAATCACGCCCGCCGCCATGAACATTGCGGCCTTGGACAGGGCATGGGAGACGAGGTGCAGCGCCCCGCCGGTCCAGGCGATGGCGCCCCATACGCCCGCGCCGGCACTCGCTGCGGCGAGCGGGAACATGAGGAACAGATAGCCGATCTGCGCCGCCGTCGAATAAGCGATCAGCAGCTTCAGCCGCGCCTGCCGCAACGCGAACACGCCGCACAGCACCACCGCCCCGGCGCCGAGGGCGGCGAGGATCGGCGCGACGGCGGCGGTCTGCGCCGGGCTCGCGATATCGTACCAGAACCGCACCACGAGGAAGATCGGCGCCTTGACCACCACGGCGGAGAGAATGGCGCTGGCGGCGGCGGGCGCGCCCGCATGGGCGGCGGGCAGCCACAGATAGAAGGGAAACAGCGCCGCCTTCGCCACCATGCCGGCGGTCATCAGCGCCAAGGCGGCGAGCAGCGCCGGTTCGCCATGGGCGCGCTGCGCCAGCAGGAGAATATCGAGCGTGCCGTAGGTGCCATAGAGCAGCGCCGCGCCCAGCAGATAGAGCACCGAGCCGAACAAAGCGAACAGCAGATATTGCAGCGCCGCCGCGATCGTCTGCGCCCGCCCGTCCAGGCACACCAGCGGCACGGCGGCGAAGGTGAGCAGTTCCAGCGCGACATAGAGCGCGAACAGATCATCCGCCACATAGACGAGGTTCAGCGCGCTCCACACGCCCAGCAGCAGCATCCAGAAGGCGAGCGGCATGCGCGGTTTGTCCGCCCCCGGCGCGGTCATGGCGAACAGGCCGGCGGCGACCATCACCACCGCCGTCACGCCGAGCATGAAGGCGGAAAACCCGTCCGCCCGCAGGCCGACCCCGAGCGGCGGCTTAAAACCACCGAGGAAATAGGCGAGCGGCGCGCCGCTTCGGGCCACTTCGAAACAGAGGGCGCACACGATGGCGAGCCCGGCGGCCAGGAACACCAGCGCCGAGCGCTCGGCCGGGCGCGCCTTCAGCAGCAGCAAGGGCGCAAGGCCCAGCAGCGGCACGATGACCGCGAGCACCAGCAGCAGGCCGAGCGGGGAGGCATGGGCGGCGAGAACGGTCACGCGGCCTCCTCGTGCTCGGTCGAGGCGGCGGCGGGCGCGGCTTCGTCCTCCGGCTCCGGCGGCAGCGCCTGGAGCCGCCGCACCAAAGCGACCGCCAATGCGGTGGCGGAGAAGGCGACCACGATGCCGGTGATGACCATGGCCTGCGGCACCGGATCGCCGCCGAAGCCGGCGCCCGCGCCGCGCCGCGCGATCACGCCGAACAGCAGGAAGATGCCGCCGCCCAGGATGTTGAACGCCAGGATGCGGCGCAGCGCATCGCCGTGCACGATCAGTCCATAAAGGCCGATGGCCACCAGCGCCGCGCCGGTCAGGCCGAACAGGGTGGGGGTGGAGACGAGCGCGGTCATGGGGCGCTTCGCCCCTCGGTGGGCAATTGGCCCGGCGCTTCCGGCGGGTCGAGCACCAGCAGGCCGAGCGTGACCGCGATGGACAAGGTGAGCGCGGCTTCCACCACCAGGATGATGGGCTTGGCGAGGCCCTCGGGATAGGCCAGGAACGCGCCCGCGACCACCACGCCGAGCGCGCCGACCGCGAGGAACAGCATCGGCCCGAGCAGCAATAGCGCCCGCAGCTTGCGGCTTCCGGCTTTCGGCGGGGTGCGCAGGCCGGCCAGCAGCACCAGCAGCCAGGCGGCGCCGAGCACCGCGCCGCCCTGGAACGCGCCGCCCGGCTTGTCGGCACCGGTCCAGAACAGATAGAGCCCCATGAGAAGGCCGAGCGGCGGCAGGAGCCGCGCCAGGAATACCAGCGGCGGCGTGGGCGCGTACCTCCACAGGGGCGGCGGCGCGCCGGTCCAGTCGCGGTCGGCGGAGAGCGACCACACGCCGATCAGCGCCAGCAGCAGCACCACCGTTTCCAGCAGCGTATCGAGCGCGCGATAGACCAGCAGAACCGCGGTGACGGGATTGCCGAGGCCGGTCGCCTCCAGATGGGCGGCGGCCTCATTCGCCAGCGAGGGCGCGGGTTCCGGCAAGCTCAGCACCAGCGCCGCGAGGCCGCAGAAGACAACGAAGGCGAGCAGGGCCGCCAGCCCGCGCACCGCCAGCCCTTGCGGCGCCATCCGCTTGGCGGCGGAAGCCGCGCGCAGCAATACGAGCCCGGTGACGCCGCTGCCGATGGCGGCCTCGGTGAGCGCCACGTCCACCGCATCGAGCCGCACCCACAGCAGCGCCAGCACCAGGCCGAGCCCGACAAAGCCGATGGCGGCGGCGAGCGCTTCGCGCGCCAGGAGCACCCGCAAGGCCAGCGCCAGCGCCAGCACGGCGAGAAGACCGTCGAGGACGAGGCTCACGTGGGTGTGCCTCCCCGCTCTGGGGCCGTCGAACCGGTTTCCGCGCCGCGGCTTTCGCCATGGGCCACCTGCGCGAGCAATTGCGCCACGGTGCCGGAGGCGATCTGCACCAGCGCCCAGACCGCCAGCATCTTCGCGCCATCCAGCACGCTGCCGGCCTGCGACAACAGGCCGAGCACGATCAGCGCCAGGCCCACATTGTCGGCCTTGGTGAGGGCGTGGAGGCGGGAGAGGGAATCGGGAAAGCGCAGCAGGCCCAAGGTTCCGGCCAGGAAGAAGCCGGCTCCGGTCAGCAGGCAGGCGAGGGTGAAGAGATCGCGCGCGAGGCTCATGGGGCCGGGCTCCGCTGCGCTTTCGCCGTTTCCGGCGGCTCGGCCTGCGGCGGCGCGCGGACGCTGTGGAAGGCGGCGGCGGCAAACGCAGCCAGCAGGGCCAGCAGCAGCGCCACGTCCAGCACCGCCGGCGCGCCGGTACCGGCATAGATGAGCAGCAGCACGGCGATGCCGACCGAGCCGAGCAATTGCACCGCCATCATCTGGTCGGCCATGCCCCGGCTGCGCCACAGGCGCACCAAGGCGGCGGCGGCGAAGGCCAGCAGGCAGGCGGCACATCCGAGGAAGGTTTCAGCCATCGCGGACGCCGTCCCCGATCACGGCGCGGAAGGCCGCTTCGTCCCGGTCGAGATCGTCGCGCACCGGGCTGTCGGTGTCCAGGCAATGCAGCAGCAGCCCCCCATCGGTCTCGCCGAGCGGCAAGGTGCCGGGCTGCAGCGCGGTGACGGCGCAGAAGGATTGAAGCGCCAGCCCGCGCGGGCAGCGTGTCGCGAAGGTGAGGAAGCCGGGCTGAAGCGGGACCTTGGTCTGGAACGCGCGTCGCCCCACATCCCATCCGGCGATCACCGAGCGGCGGGCAAAGCGCGTGGCGAAGGCGAGCAAAGCGGCCGGCTTGGCGCGGGCGGTGCCGGGCGGCAGCAGAGAAAGGCTCGCCCCTGCCGCCAGCGCGCAGATCACCGCGCCCGCGCCGAGATCCAGCGCCGAGACGCGGCCGAGCATGATCCAGAACAGGAAAAAGCCGAGCCAGCGGCAGGCGAAGGCAGGGCCCTGGGATGCCTGGTCCGCCTGCTCAGCCATTCCGGTTCTCGCCCTTCCGGTTTCCGCCCGCCCGGCCTGTGCCCCCAGGACGGTCTCTCCAGCCCGGTGGATGCAGCGTCCTGCGGGATCGCCAGGGGTCGAAACGCCCTCGCAGACACGGCATGATCGACGCGATACCGCAGGAAGCTGCGAGAAGATCTTGGGAACTTGTATCGCCGGGCCTTGGGCGTTGCAACGCTCGCGCTCCCGCATCGCACGCAAAGCGCGCGGCGCACGTGCTCCCCGCCTTCGGGGTCACCTTCGGCCCGCGGGCTCGCGCTTCTTGATGGCGTCGAAAAAATCTATGTTGTTTCAATGTTTTATGGCGGAGCGTCTCGCCCCGCCACCGGCCGCTTCCGATCCGGGCCGGCGCGCCGGTCCGCCGGAGCAGGCCAAAAATTGGGATCGGGAGAACAGGCGCGGGATTCTGCGCCCATTGCCGGACCCTCGGAATGCGGCATAACTCGATGGCCGGCACATAAATACTAGGCGATTATGCAATAGGCCGTGGTCGCGATGCCATATCGCACCGCGAAGGACATCGAATAATCGCCTGTCTCTCTTGCGCGCAGGTCGAATATCTCTTTGGCGGTTTCATAAAACCTCCATGGTCGCGGAATCAAGGTCATGAGTCATCTGGTTGTCTTTGGGTTCGATGGCATTCACGCCGCGGGCGAAGTCTTGAACACGCTGCGCGCCCTGCATGTCGCGCATCTGATCGACCTGCAGGATGCGTGCGCGGTGGAGCGCGACGCGCAGGGCAAGGTCCTGCCCGAGGTCGAGCCCTCCAAGCCCCGCATCCTGAAGACCTTGCTGTCCAACGCGGCGGAAGAGCGGCTGCGCAACGCCCTCATCACCGCGGCCTGAACCACCGCGCGAACCGCCGCGCGAACCACCGCGCGCGACCCTGCGGCGCCCCGCCCGACACGGGCGCTGCAAGAACAAGCTGCCGCAATGCGCAGTCAGGGAGGATTTCATGACGCAGAACACCGGGCCGTTCGGCGATGCCGGGGCGCACTATGTCTCCACCGGCCATCTGCCGGCGGGCGAGCGCATCGACCAATTGGTGATCGAGGCGCACGCGCGCTTCAAGGACAATGCGGACGGCGCCAATTCCTCGGTTTATCCCGCCCTTGCCCGGGTGCCGCGCGATCTGTTCGGCATCTGCGTGGTGGGCACCGACGGCATCGTGCACGAGGTCGGTGACACCGATGTTCCCTTCACCATCATGAGCGTGTCGAAGCCGTTCGTGTTCGCTTTGGTCTGCCAGGCCATCGGCCCGCGGCTGGCGCGCGAGAAGATCGGCGCCAATGCCACCGGCCTGGCGTTCAATTCGCTCTCCGCCGTGGAGCGCAGCGCCGACGGGCTGACCAATCCCATGGTCAATTCCGGCGCCATCGCCACCACCTCGCTGGTGCCGGGCGATACGGTGGAGGCCAAATGGCGCTTCATCCACGAGGGGCTGTCCCGCTTCGCCGGCCGCACCCTGCCGCTGAACGAAGAGGTCTATGGCTGCGCCAGCGACACCAATTTCCGCAATCGCGCCATCGCCCGCCTGCTCCAGAGCCTGTCGCGAATCTATTCCGACCCCAAGGAGGCAACCGACCTCTACACACGCCAGTGCGCGCTCGATGTGACGGCACACGACCTCGCCGTGATGGGCGCGACGCTGGCGGACGGCGGGGTCAATCCCATCACCAAGGAGCGGGTGGTTGATCCCATGGTCTGCCATTACGCGCTGGCGGTGATGGCCACCGCCGGACTCTACGAGACCTCGGGCGACTGGCTCTATGAGATCGGCCTTCCGGGCAAGAGCGGCATCGGCGGCGGCATCGTCACGGTGTCGCCGGGCAAGGGCGGCCTCGGCACCTTCGCGCCGCCGCTGGACGCGGCCGGCAACAGCGTGAAGGGGCAATTGGTGGCGCAATTCCTGTCCCAGAAGCTGGGCATGGACCTGTTCCTCTCGCAGCCGGAGAGCTGAGATTTCACCGCCGCCGCCGCGCGCGCCGGACCATCGCTGAACCACAAGCAAGAACCAACAATCAAGGAGATACGCCATGTCGGCCCAAGCCGCGCGCGCGGAACCCGCGTCCGCGCAATCCTCGTCCGCCCAATCCTGGGTGCCGATGATCGCCATCGCCCTCGGGCAGGTGATCATGTCGTTCAACGTCGCCTCGCTGCCGGTCGCGCTCGGCGGCATGGTGGCGAGCTTCAACGTGCCGCCCACGACGGTGGCGACCGCCATCGTCATGTATTCGCTCTCGGTGGCCGGCTTCGTCATGCTGGGCGCGAAGCTCAACCAGCGCTTCGGCGCGCTGCGGGTGTTCCGCACCATGGTGGTGCTGTTCGGCTGCGCCCAGGTGCTGATGACCTTCAGCCCCAACGCCACCACCATGATTCTCGCCCAGGGCCTGTGCGGGGCGGCCGGGGCCGCCTTGGTGCCGGCGCTGGTGGCGCTGATCGCGGAAAACTACACCGGCACCCAGCAGGCGACCGCGCTCGGCGCGCTGGGTTCTGCGCGCGCGGCGGCGGGGGTGACGGCGTTCCTGGTGGGCGGCATCCTCGGCACCTTCATCGGCTGGCGCCCGGCGTTCGGCATCCTGATCGTGCTGTCGGCGGTGGTGTTCGTGCTCAGCTTCCGCCTGAAGCCGGACCATGGCCGGCCCGAGGTGAAGATCGACTTCGTCGGCGTGGTGCTGGCGGCGGCCTCCATCATCATTCTCTCGTTCGGCTTCAACAATCTCAACCGCTGGGGCCTCGGCCTCGCGCGGCCCGCCGCGCCGTTCGACGTGTTCGGCCTCTCGCCAGCGCCGGTGATGATCATCATCGGCATCGTGCTCGGCCAGTGCTTCCTGGTATGGACGCGCCGCCGGCAGGCGGCCGGCAAGACCCCGCTGCTGGCGCTGGAGGTGATCGCCTCGCCGCAGGAGCGCGCCGCCGTGTTCGCCATGTTCTCGGTGGTGGCGCTGGAGGCGGCGCTGAACTTCTCGGTGCCGCTCTATATCCAGATCGTCCAGGGCCGCTCGCCGCTCGCCACCGCCATCGCCATGATGCCGTTCAATCTCTCGGTGTTCTTCTCGGCGATGCTGATCGTGCGCTTCTACAAGCGGCTCACCCCCCGGCAGATCGGCCGCGCCGGCTTTCTTCTGTGCACGGTGGCGCTGCTGTGGCTGGCGTTCGTGGTGCATAACGACTGGAGTTCCGGCCCGGTGCTGATCGGCCTCGTCCTGTTCGGCATCGGCCAGGGCTCGCTGGTGACCTTGGTGTTCAACGTGCTGGTCACGGCTTCGCCCAAGGAACTGGCGGGCGACGTGGGCTCGCTGCGCGGCACCGCCAACAATCTCGCCGCCGCCATCGGCACGGCGGTGGCCGGCGCGCTGCTGGTGGGCCTGCTCTCCGCGAGCATCATGCGCGGGCTGGCCGACAATCCCACCTTGCCGCCGGAAATCCAGAGCCAGGTGGATCTCGACGCCATCACCTTCGTCAGCAACGATCGCCTCAAGGGGGTGCTGGAGCGCACGAGCGCGAGCCCGGCGCAAGTGGCGGAAGCGGTGCGCATCAATACCGATGCCCGGCTTGCGGCGCTGAAGATGGGGCTGCTGCTGATGGCGGGCCTGGCGCTCGTCACCATCATTCCGGCCGGACGGCTGCCGAACTACATTCCCGGCACCATCCCGGCCGAGGGACTGGAAGAGAAGCCCCGCGCCGCCGCCCGGCGCTGAGGCGGCATCGAGAGGGGGAGGGCAGCGCCTCTCCCCCTGATCGCCGCCCGGCGGTGTGCCGGCTAATAAACCAGCAGGGGCCCGTGCTCGCGCGTTGCCGCAGAACACGGACCCCTATCGGGCGCCCGCCCGGACACGTCCCGTTGTTGCCCTGACCGAACCGTGTCCTCCCGGCGGATCATCCAGCGTCCGCCGGCCGGGCGCCCAATGGGGCGTCAGCGCACCCAGCGGCCGGGAATGAACACCCACTTGCCGCCGCGCAGCACCCATTGCGGTCCCACGTGACGGAAGCCGGGGCGAGCGCGCTCCCAGCGGCCGGAGACCCAGACATAACGGCGGCTGCGCGAACTCCACATCCAATAGCCGGGCACCCAGACATAGCCGCGCCGGGCCGGCGGACGCGCCTCGCGCCGGGGCGGCGGGGGCCGTTGAAATTGGGCGAGCGGCGATTGGGGATCTGCCATTGCTGGGCCTGCGCCTCCCGTGGCATCGCGAGGCCCGCGAGCGGAGCGGCGGCCGTCGCCGCCAGCAGGGATCTCAGGAAGCCGCGACGCGACAGCATGGTTTCATCCTCGAGCGCGCGTCGCCGGAACGGCGCGGAAAAAAAAAGCCGGCTTCCCGGAAAGGATGGGCCTCTTTCCGGGAAGCGCTATCGGAGCAGGGGAGCTCCGAGGTCCCATGCCGCGCGGGTCGGGGGGACACCGGCGCGCAGGGCATCGGCGAGCCTAGCGCGGCCGCTCCCGCTTGCGATGAGCAGGCCGTCCCGCTTCTGTGCGCTCGGTCCCAATCCCCATGCACGCGGCGCGATCCTGTCCCGGCAAGGGATGTGGAACGGCAGCGTTCAACCTTGGCCGTTCCTGCGCTAGCATGTCGCTGGAATGCACCGGCGGGAGCCGGAGGAGCAGGCGGGAACGACGTGTCTTTCGTGGCGATGAACCAGACTCAGCCTGTGGCCGCGCGTGACGAGGCTGGCGACCCGGCGGCCCCTTCGCCGCTGGCGCCGCTGCATTTCAGCACGGTCGATCTGCCGAAGGCGGAACAATTCGACGGCTGGCGTGATTTCATCGCCTGCACCGTGGACCTCTCCCTGGTGGCCGCCCCCGCCGTCGGTTTCGAGGCGGACCAGACGGTATGGGATCTCGGCCGCTTCGCCCTGACCTCGGCGCGCATGCCCGGCGCCGGCTATCAGCGCAGCTGGCGTCATCTCGGGAAGGACCCGATCGATCATTGGTGTCTCGTGCTTTACGAAAGCGAAAGTCCCGGCCGCCGCGCGCCGCTGGGCTTTCGTTCGCTGGCGCGGCCGTTCGTCGGCGGTGGCTCCGACCGGCGGGTGCTGAGCCTGTTCATTCCGCGCGACCTGTTCGCCGGCATCGCCGCCGCTTTCGATGCGGCGCCGACGGACATCCCCGATACCGGGCTCGGCGGCTTGCTGGCCGATTATCTGCTGAGCCTGGAAAAGCAGATGCCCCGCCTGACCATGGCCGATCTGCCCGCCGTCGCCGAGGCCACGCGCACGCTGCTGGCGGCCTGCATCGTCCCGAGCGCGGACGCACTCGCCCAGGCCCAGGCGCCATTGCTGCGCACCACGCTGGAGCGGGCGCGGCGGGTGATCCAGGCCAATCTCAGTTCCCCCACCCTGACACCGGCCGGCCTGTGCCGCGTGCTCGGTATTTCCCGTTCGCGCCTCTACCGCCTGTTCGAGGATCTTGGCGGCGTCACGCGCTACATCCAGCGCCAGCGGCTGCTGGCAGCGCTGGCCGCGCTTTCCGATCCGGCCGATGCGCGCGCCATCGGGCAGATCGCCGAGCTCTTCGGCTTCGCCGATGCCTCCGGCTTCAGCCGGGCCTTTCGCGGCGAATTCGGCTTCAGCCCGAGCGATGCCCGCAGCGCGGCGCTCGCCGGCCTGCCGCGCGCTCCGGCGCCGGCGCAGTGCGCGCACGAAGGCGAGGCGCGCGATCTTGAAACCATCCTGCGCGGGCTCCAGGCCTGAGGGACGGATCCACGGCTGCGTGCAGCGGATTTCCCCGATTGTCATGGAAACGTAACGTTAACCGATCAAGCCTTGAGCCTGATCGGCGCATGGCGCGCTCGAGGAGGCACTTATGGCATCTCGCATCCTGCCGTCGGCGCTGGTTGCCGCCGCGCTGGCCTTCGCCGGCCCGGCATCCGCGCAAACCGAGATCCAATGGTGGCACGCCATGTCCGGCGCGCTCGGGGAAAAGCTGGAGAAGATCGCCGGCGATTTCAACGCATCGCAGAGCGAATACAAGGTCGTCCCGGTGTACAAGGGGTCCTATCCCGAGACCATGACGGGCGCCATCGCCGCGTTTCGCGCCAAGCAGCATCCTGCCATCGTGCAGGTGTTCGAGGTCGGGACCGCGACCTTGATGGCCGCCAAGGGCGCGGTCTATCCGGTCTACAAGCTGATGGCGGATGCGAACGAGCCGTTCGACCCCAAGACTTATCTGCCGTCGGTGACCGGCTATTATTCCGACACGGCGGGCAACATGCTCTCCCTGCCGTTCAATTCTTCCACCGCGATCCTCTATTACAACAAGGATCTGTTCGCCAAAGCGGGCCTTGATCCCAACGTGCCGCCCAAGACCTGGCCGGAGCTGGAGGCGGATGCCAGGAAGCTCCAGGCGGCCGGGGCGCCGTGCGGCTTCACCACCCAATGGCCGTCCTGGGTGAATGTGGAAAATCTCTCCGCCTGGCACAATGTGCCCATCGGCACGAAGCAGAACGGCATGGGCGGGCTCGACACCGTGCTGGAGATCGCCAATCCGCTGGTGGAGAAGCATTGGACCGCGCTGGCCATGTGGCAGACCTCCAAGATTTATGATTACGGCGGACGCCAGTCCAAGGCGGACCCGAAATTCTTCTCCGGCGAGTGCGCGATCTCCATCGGCTCGTCGGCGGCGCGTGCGGCCATTCTCGCCAATGCAAAATTCGACCTCGGCTACGGCATGATGCCCTATTGGCCCGACGTGCAGGGCGCGCCGCAGAATTCCATCATCGGCGGCGCCTCGCTCTGGGTGCTGAACGGGCGGCCGAAGGAGGAATATCGCGGGGTGGCGAAATTCTTCACCTATCTCTCGCGCGCCGACGTGCAAGCCTGGTGGCACCAGCAGACCGGCTATCTGCCCATCACGCAGGCGGCCTATGATCTCTCGAAAAGCCAGGGCTTCTACGAGAAAAATCCCGGGACCGACATCTCGATCCTCCAGATGACGCTTAACCCGCCCACGGAGAATTCCAAGGGGCTGCGCTTCGGCTCGTTCGTGCAGATCCGCGACGTGATCGAAGAGGAATTGGAAGCCACCCTCGCAGGCAAGAAGACCCCGAAGGAAGCGCTCGCCGCCGCCCAGTCGCGCGGCAATGAGATGCTGCGGGCGTTCGAGAAGGCGAACCAATAGGGGCGAGGCGGGGCAGGGCCGCGCGGTCCGGCTCCGGTTCGCCCGCGACGGATGGGGGAGGGGCGGGCCGAAGGCCAGTCGCTCCGCTTCCGCGCGCCATCGGCCGGCTCGGGTGCCGGCCTTGGCGGGATCAGGGATAGAGCGGGGCGAGGCGGGCGCCCCGGCGCTTGGGGGCGGATCGGGCGCGCGCGGCGCATTCCGCGCGCACGGCGGAGAGGCAGGCGCCGCCGCTCCAACGCGTGGAGCCGGCGCCCGAGGACCCTTTGCCCAAGGACCCTTTGCCCGAGGACCCTTTGCCCGAAGATCCGGCGCCCGAAGATCCGGCCCCATAGAGATGCTGGCGCAGATCCTGCGCCGCCTTCACCATGGCCGGCGTGCGGAAGGTGTTTGCGTCGAAGGCATTCGCATGGAACTGGCCGGCGGCGGCCGGGGCCGGGCCGCCCTCGGCCCGGGTCCAGGCGATCAGGGCCGCATGGGCGGCCACCGCGTCATTGGCCTTGCAGGCGGCGCGCAGATCGTCCAGCGCGGCGGCGGCGCTGACGCGCACCCGGCCTCGGCGGCGATAGGCCGGGCGCACACCGCGCGACGGTGCGCGTGCCGCATCGGCGGCACGGCGGCGCAGCGCCAGCGCGGTGAGGCCCAGAACCAGCAGGATCACGGCCAGCGTGGCGCCGGTGCGCAAATTCAGCATTTCCGCCAGCCACCCCGGCAAGGCGAGCTGCGTCTCGACCGCCGGCGGCGGCGCCTGGGGCACGTCGATGGGCGCCGGTTGCGCCTTAGGCGGCGGCGCGGCGGGGCGCGCCGGGTCGGCGGCGGCGGCGGTGAAGGTCTCCGCCGGCAGATGGGCGGTTTCCTGCGTCTTGGTGTCGGTGTTCCACCACCCCACATCCAGGCCCGGCAGCGTGATGGCGCCGCCGCGCGTCGGCACCACCGAAATGGTCTTGATCAGGACCGCGCCGGGCTTGCCATTGATGAGCGCCTGGTCGGAACGGCTGGATTCCTCATATTGGCGCACCCCGTCCGCATCGAGGATGGGCAAGGGCGGCAACTGATTGGGCGTGGCGCCCACGGCTTCCAGGGTGAGGGTACGCGTCAGCGTCTCGCCCGCCTTGGCCTGGGCCAGCGGCGGGTTCCAGGTGCTGGAGAGTATGACGTCCTGGGCCGGCAGGAACCACCCCACCGCCTCGGGCGGCCGCGCCTTGACCTCGATGCGCACCGGATCCGAATGAAGCGTCACCTCGCGCCCGAGATTGGGATCGGCGCCGGCGAGCGGCACGGCGCCGCTTCGGCCGAGCAGGCGCGCCATGTCCGAGGGCAAGCCTGCGCCCGCATAGCCGGGCAATTGCGCCTCCAGCGTGATCGGCCCGATCTCGATCGTTCCGCTGCGCTGCGGGCGCATGATGTAGCCTTGCTCGATCACCCGATAGCGCTGCCGGCCCACGACCTTGCCGAACACCCGCTGGTCGCCGACCTTGGTGAAGGTGGCGCCCACCGCTTCCGGCGGCGTCAGGCGGCCGCCGAGCAGGTTTCCGTTGGTGTAGATGCGCACCGCCACCAGCATTTCGCCCTGGACATAGGGCGCGGGGCCGAGGGGCTCCACCTGCACGAACAGCGGGCGCGCCTCGGCCGGATCCACGGCGGAGGCGGCATCCACCGACAGGCGGATCGGCGGCGTGCTCTGGCCGGCGAGGGTCAGGGGCGGAACATTGATGGCGCCCGGCCGCTTCGGCGCGAGCGTCAGGATCCACTCATTGACCTGGGTGCGCCGGCCGTTGACCACGTCCACCCGGCTCGCCCGATTGCGGTCGAGAATGTCGAAATCGCGCGCCAGCGGCGACAGATCGGGCGGCTGCGTGCCGTCGCCGCCCACCAGGGTGATGACCAGTTCGAAGCTTTCGCCCACCGACAGCGTGGTGCGATCGACGCGCGCGGTGGGGGCGGCGGCGTAGGCGGGCGCGGCGCACGCCAGCCCCGCCAGCGCGAGGGCCAGCGCGAGGGCCAGAACGCGGGCCAGCATCGGCAGGGCGAGGAGCTGCATGCGGAGCGCTGTCATCTCTCAGTTCTGCGGCGGGTCGACGATGCCCGCGCCGCCATAATGGCTGCGGATGCGGGCGCGCAAAAGGCCGGTGGGATCGTCCGGAACCAGGCGCAAGGTCTGCGCGCGATTCTGATCCTCCTCGGTCAAGGGTTTTGGCGCGCCCGGCTGGGGCGGCGGGGGCTGGGGCGGAGGCGGCTCGGGCGGTTTCTGCTCGGGCGGTGTTTGCTCGGGCGGCTTCTGCTCCGGCGGCTTCTGGTCCTGGGGATTGGGCTTTTGCGGCTCCGGCTTTTGCGGTTCGGGTTTGGGCGGCGCCTTCGGCGGCTCGGGTTTAGGCGGCTCGGGCTTCTGGGGTTCGGGCTTCTGGGGCGTGCCCTTCGGGTCCGGGGTGGGCGGCGGCTGGTCGGGCTTCTTCTCATCGCCCGGCTTCTGCGGCTTGTCCTTCTTCTCGTCCTTGCCGGGCTCGTCCTTCGGCTTCTGATCGGTGCCGGATTTCTGGTCCTTCTTGTCCTGATCCTTCTTGTCCTGATCCTTTTTCTGCTGGTCCTTCTTGCGCTGATCCAGCACCTTCTGAACCAGCTCGCGATTGAACAGGGCATCGGCGCGGATCGGATCGTCCTGGCCGGGATGGGCGGCCAGCGCCGCGTCATAGGCCTTGATCGCCTCTTCCAGCTTGCCGGCGCGGGCGAGCGCATTGCCGCGATTGTAATCGCCGTCCGGCACCTTGGCATAGGCGGCGGCCGCCTCGTCATAGGCGCCGGCCTTATAGAGCGCGCTCGCCTGCCATTGCGGGTTTTCGAAGCTGCGCGCGGCGGTGCCGTAATCCGCGCGGCCGAAGGCGTCGGCGCCCTGCTGGTCGGGGGTGCGCCACAGGCCGTCCCAGCCGCGCGATCCGCCCGCATCGGCGCCGCTGGAGGCGGTGCCCTGCGCCTCGACGTTCTGCGTGCCCTGACCCTGCGTGCCCGGCTCCTGCGTGCCCTGCCCATCCAGCCCGCGCAGGTCCAGGCTTTGCGCGGGCGCGCCTTGCGGGATCGCACCTTGGGAGATTGCACCTTGGGCCCGGGCGTCGCGCGGCGCCAGCGCGCCGCCCAGCGCGGCCACCAGCAGCACCGCGATCCAGCCTCGCCGGAATGCCAGCGGCGCCAGCGCGAGGACGCCCAGCAGCAGCCAGGGACCCATGTCGAGCCATTGGTCGGCGGACAGGCCGCTGTCCTGGAGCGCCGTGTCCAACGGCACCGCCGAGCCGGAGGTCTTGGCGAGCACCGTGTCGAGGTCGCCGTCGCTGACGGTCATGGCGGAAAAGCTGCCGCGTCCGGCGGCGGCGATCTCGCGCAGGCGCGCTTCGTCCATGCGCGTGGTGAGCACCGTGCCGTCCCGCGCCCGCAAGACGCCGCCATCGAACGCGAGAAGCGGGCTTCCCGCCTGCGTGCCGACGCCGATGACGTTGACCCGGTAGCCCGCCTGCGCCGCAGCCTTCGCGGCGGCGAGCGTGGCGGCGGGATCATCGCCTGCCCCGTCGGTGATCAGCACGATGCGGCCCGCCGGGGCACCGGCATCGCGCAGCAGGGCGGTGGCGCGGTCGAGCGCGAGATCGGTCCGGTCCGCGAGCACCGGCATCAGCTCGGTGGAGAGTTCCGGCAGCATCTGGGCGATGATGCGCCCGTCCTCGGTCAAGGGCGCGGCGACGAACGGGGCGTCGGCATAGATCACCAGCCCCACCTGTCCGCCGCGCATGCGGGCGAGAATGTCGTCCACCTTGTGCCGGGCGGCGCCGAGCCGCGAAGGGCTCTGGTCGGTGGCATTCATGGATTGGCCGAGGCTCAGCACGATCACGGTGGGGTCGAGCCGGTCGAGCGCCGGGGTGGGCAGCTTCTCCCAGGCTGGCCCGGCCATGGCGAGTGCGGCGAGCGCCCAGCCGAGCAGCAGCGCCAGCACCGGCCAGCGGCGCGACCGCGCGGTCTCTTGAACGCTGAGATGGCGCAGCAGATGGGCATCCACCAGATGGCGCCACGGGTTGCTCCCCGCGCCGAACCGCCGGAATGCGAGCGCGGCCAGCGCCAGCGCCGGCACGATCGCCCACAGCCAGTCCGGCCGCAGGAAGTGAAAGCCTGCCGGCAGCAGGCCGGCGAGATCCAGCGATGCGGGGATCATGGCCGCCCCCCGACGCCGGGCGCCGCATCGGTCGTTGCCGCCACGCCTGCCGCGCGCGGGGCGCGGCCACGGGCGAGGGCCGGCGCCAGCAGCACGGCCGCGAGGAGCAGGCTCAGCACCAGGGCAAAGCCCAGCGGCCAGTGGAACAGCGCCACCGTCGGCGCGAGATAGAGCGGCTCGCCCGCCACCGGCTCCATGAGATTGATGTCGCGATAGATCGCCGCGAGGCCGGCGCCGTCGCGGGCGCGGAAATAGCGCCCGCCGGTCATGGCGGCGATCTGGGCCAGGGCGGCTTCATCGAGGTCGGCGGAGGGATTGACGATCTGCTGGCCGATGGCGAGGCTGTCGGCGCCCACCCCGATGGTATAGATCTTCACATGCTCCTGTCGCGCCAGTTCGGCGGCGTGGATCGGATCGAGCACGCCGGAATTATTGGCGCCGTCGGTGAGGAGCACCAGCACGCGCTTGTCCTCGGGCCGCTCCTGCAAGGTCTTCACCGCGAGGCCGATGGCATCGCCGATGGCGGTTTCCTGGCCGGTCATGCCGATGGTGGCCTCCGACAGCAGGTCGCGCGTGACCTTGCGGTCGAAGGTCAGCGGGGTCTGGATATAGGCGCGGCTGGAGAACAGGATCAGCCCCACCCGGTCGCCGGATCGGCGGGCGATGAAATCGTCCGCCACCGCCTTCACCACCGAGAGGCGGTCCGTGGGCAGGCCGTCCTGCGTCAGGTCCTGCCGCGCCATGGAGCCGGAAAGATCCACCGCCATCATCAGGTCGCGGCCCTCGACCGGGATCGGCACCGGCTTGCCCACATAGCTCGGGCGCATGGCGGCGAGCACCAAAGCGAGCCAGATCAGGGTCAGCAAAGCGAGCTTCGCGCCGCGCCGCAGCATCGCGCGCGCGCCGGCATGAGGTGCAATCTGGGCGAAGAACGGCACGCGCAGCGCGCCGGCGCGGCTGCGCCGGGCGGCGGGCAGGAGATAGCGCGCGAGGAGCGGAAGCGGGAGCAGGGCGGCCGCCCAGAGCCATTGGAACTGGATCATGCGTTGCTCCGCACCCAGCGCCGCAGCGCCGCCACCAACGCCGCGCGCGGCACGCCGTCGGCGCCGGGCGCATGGGCCGGCAGATAGGGCGCGGCCGCGACGAAGGCGGCAAGCGGCGGGGCGAGCGCGCCCTTGCCCTCGGCGAGCGCGCGTTCCCACTCCGCGCCGGTGAGCGCGGCCGCCGCCGGGTCGCCCGCGCGCGTCACCAGGACGCGACGGATCAGCAGCGCACCGGCGGTTGCCACCGCGCGGGCATCGCCATGGCGCGCGGTGTCGCGGGCGATGGCCTTCAATTCCTGGTCCACCCGATAGGCGAGCGTCTGGCGCCGGCGCCATTCCAGGAACGCGCCGATCAAGCCCAGCACCACCAGCACCCCCGCCAGCATCCACCAGCCCGGCGCCAGCGGCCAGAAGGAGACCGGCCCCGGCAGATGGATATCGCGCAGCCCCGCCAGCGGGTCGGCGGCGGGCGCGCCGGGCAGCGTCGCCGGGGCATCGGGAAGGGAGAAGGCCTGCGCCAGCTTCATGCGGCGGCCTTCCGGGCCTGTCGGCGGGCATCGCGCAGCCGCTCGGGATGCAGCAGCGCGGCCGGATCATCGCCGGTCTGGAGCGCGACGAAGGCCATGCCGCGCTGGCGCGAAAGGGCATCCAGCGCCGCGCGGCGGGCGGCGAAGCGCTCCGCATAGGCCTCGCGCATCGCCCGGTTGCCACCATCCATCAGCCGCACCGCCGCGCCATCGCTGACCGGATAGGCGCCGCGCGCCGGCATGGCTTCTTCCAGCGCGTCATAGACGAAAATGTTCGTCACCTGCGCCTGGAGCGCGAGGCGGCTCAGCTCGCGCGCGGCGGCTTCGGTGAAATCGTGGAAATCGCTGATCACGAACACCAAGGTGCCGGGCCGCGCGGTGCGGCGCAGGCGCGCGACGGCGTCCGCGAGGGCAGGTTCGGGCGCGGCCGGCGCCTCCTTCACCGCTCGGGCGGCGGGCGAAAGCGCGAAGCCCTCCTGCGTGCCGTCGGCCATGGCCTTGACGAAGCCGAGGACGCGCGCGCGGCTGCGCTGGGGGCTATAGGAATGAAGCCCGGAGGGCGTGGCGATCACCCCGCCCACCCGGTCGCCGGCCTCGATGGAAATCCAGGTCAGCACCGCCGCCGCCTTCGCCGCGAGCACCGACTTGAAGGTGTCGCGCGTGCCGAACCGCATGAAGGAGCGGCAATCCAGCAGGATCAGGACCGGCCGTTCGCGCTCTTCCTGAAACAGCTTGGTGTGGGTGCGCCCGGTGCGCGCCGTCACCCGCCAATCGATGGTGCGGATGTCGTCGCCGGCCTGGTAGAGGCGCACCTCGTCGAATTCCATGCCGCGCCCGCGGAACGCCGAGCGATAGCCGCCGAATTGCTGGCTGCGCACCTTGCCGCGCGGCGCGAACGCGCTTTTCCCGCCCTCCGGCCGCGCCGCGATCAATTCATCGAGGCGCGCGAAGAGGCCATAGGCGTCGGCGGGGGCGTCGCTCATCTTGCGTCCTCGCGCCGGTTCACTTCACCGGCACGCGGGCGATCAGCGCGTCGAGGAAATCGTCCGCGCTCATGCCGTCGGCCTGGGCCTCGAACGTCAGCAGGATGCGGTGGCGCAGCGCCGATTTGGCGATCGCCTGCACATCCTCCGGCACCACATAATCCCGCCCGCGCAGCCAGGCGAAGGCGCGCGCGCAGCGGTCGAGCGCGATGGTGCCGCGCGGGCTGGCGCCGAACGCGATCGCGCCGGCGAGGTTCTTGTCGTAGCGCTGCGGGGTGCGGGTGGCGAACACGAACTGCAGAATATATTCCTCAACCGCCTCCGACATATAGGTGGCGAGGGCATCGCGCCGGGCGGCGAAGATGGCGGCCTGGGAGACCCGTTCGCCGAAATCGATCACCTCGCCCTGCGCCTCGCCGCGCACCAGCCGCAGGATCTGCCGCTCGGCGGCGATGTCGGGATAATCCAGCTTCACATGCAGCAGGAAGCGGTCGAGCTGGGCTTCCGGCAGAGGATAGGTGCCTTCCTGCTCGATCGGGTTCTGGGTCGCCATGACGAGGAACAGCTTGGGCAGCACATAGGTCTTGCCACCCACCGTCACCTGCCGCTCGGCCATTGCCTCCAGAAGCGCGGCCTGCACTTTCGCGGGGGCGCGGTTGATCTCGTCCGCCAGGATGAAATTGTGGAACACCGGTCCGGGCTGGAAGCGGAAGGAGCCATCCTCCGGCCGGTAGATGTCGGTGCCGGTGAGATCGGACGGCAGAAGGTCCGGCGTGAACTGGATGCGCTGGTCGTCGCAGTCGATGGCTTTCGCCAACGCCTTGATGGCCTTGGTCTTGGCGAGGCCCGGCGCGCCCTCCACCAGCAGATGCCCGTCCGCCAGCACCGCCACCAGCAGCAGTTCCACGAATGCCGGCTGCCCGAGGATGCAGGTGTTCATATAGGCCGCGAGGCGATCGAACAGGAGGTGCAGGTCCATGAGGCGCAGGTCGTCGGAGGCGGCCGCCGTTGGGGCAAGGTGGGCGTGTGCGGCGTCGCGGGTGGGGATCATCAAGGGTCAATCCGGTCTGGGTTTGCGACTCTATAGCCAGTGCTGCGTCGCACCGCACCGTGGGGCAGATGATTTTTATGTAATGTGAAGCCGGGAAACTGGTATTATATAACCATTCTTGCCGCGCATGTGATCCGCAAGGCGCCCCGCGCGCCGCCGCGCCGAGGTGTGCGCCGGTCGCGAACGTCTCCGGCATGGCGCTTGCATCGTCTCCCCTCGAGCCAGGAATTGACGCAAACGCGCCAATCCGCTGCAAGATCGGGGGCGACGACATGACCGATATGGTCGAACTGCAAAAGCGCAAGCAGCCGATCAATCTGGCCGTGGTGCATGTGGACCCGGACGCATTTGTCGCAAGCTTCATGGGCTGGCTGGAAATCACCGCCTTCATCAGCGCCCAGCGCGCCGGCACCGCCGCCATCCCCGCCGACGGGGTGACGCCCGCTTTGACCGCGGACGATCTGAAAAGCCCCGGTGTCCGTAATGTCGGAAACGACGCGCTGTTCGCCTTCTGCATGACGGCGGCGCTGAAGGGCGACAAGGCGGCAGTGGACGCCGTGGACACCGCGCTGAAATCGAGCCTGGGCGAGGATTATCCCGGCGCGCTCGCGGTCGGCTATTTCCGCGCCCACAATGAAAATCCCATCCTGCTGGAGGATTTCGTCGGTGTCGCCGGGCGCAAATGGCTGGAAGGCGACAGGCCGCCGCCGCCCATGCGGGCGCGGGAGGACTGGAACACCGGCCTGCGCTTCTTCGAGAAGGCCCGGCAATCCAATTTCATCCAGGAGGTGATCTATCCCCTCGCGCGCTGGATGCGGGCCCGCTGGGGCCTGATCGCGGAGAAGGAAGCCGCCTTCCTGCATCATATCGAGGACAATCTTCCGGTGCTGCGCGAAGCCCTGCAAGAGCCGCGCAACGACCAGCCCTTCATCGCCAACCTGCTGCTGAAGGCGGCGCCAGCGGTCGATATGGAATTGACCGAGGAATATCAAGGCTTTCTGCGTTCCCTGGCGCGGCGCTAGGTGGGCCTGCGGCGTCGCTTCGGCGCACGTCGCGCGGGCCTTCTCGTGACGGGCGCCGGGAGAAGCAAACCCGACAGGGCCGGCGCCGGTTCGCACACTGTCCGCTTTCCCACATGCCGCCCGCATTCGACTTTGAAAGGCTGGGACCATGACCGAGTTGTTCGCCATCTGCTCCACCTATGAGATCGACGACGGCGGCGCGCGCGGCTTCGTGCTCGCGCGGCTGGACGAGACCGGGGCCAGCAAGCCCTGGCCGATCATCGTCACGCGCAAGTCCAACGCCTTCTTCGGGTTCGAGAATGCCTGCCCGCACCAGGGCGCGCGGCTCGACACGATTCCCGGCGAGTTCCTGGACGAGGATGGCAATTTCCTCACCTGCGGCAAGCATCGCGCCCAGTTCGACCTCGATACCGGCCATTGCTTCATCGGCCCGTGCCAGGGCAAGGCGCTCACCCCGGTGGAGCTCGTCATCGACGATGGCGACGTGTGCCTGGTCGGCATCGAGCTGGCCGAAGAGGACGGGCTCGACATCGAGGAACCCGACACGTTTCCCGAGGTGATGATTACCAGCGACTGAGGCGCCCCGCGCCGGCTTTCCTCTTGATTTTGCGACCCCTTTTGCGCCCCGCGACAGGCGCGTTTTCTCCCGACGTCGCGGGTCGCCCCGGCTCTGATCCGCCGATGCGAACGACGGCCACGCCTCGACGAGCCCCGTCGATGTCATCGAAGGACGACCCCTATGACCGCCGTTTCCGACACGCCTTTCGCCAAGCTCGAAACCGAGGGGCGGCTGTTGAAGCCGCTTCTGAGCGCCGATACCCATGTGGCGGGCCGCTTCGGCTATCGCGGCGACATCTCCTTCGACGGGCCCGAGACCCTGTTGAAGGAAGTCTTCTCGGTCTGCGAGAGCGGCAAGCCGGCGATCGGCTTCCTGGCCGGCTCGATCAAGGAATACGCGAGCCTGCCCAAATTGGTCGAGACATTCGGCGATGCCTTCGATGGGGCGGGAAACTACTTCATCTATATCGCCGATCTGCCGCAGGGCAACCGCTTCTACATCCGCTTCGGCGATGTGAAGGTGTTTGCGATCTATATCGACGAGACAAGCGTCTATAACGAACTGATCGACACTTTCTATGTCGATAAGATCAAGCTGAAGAAGTTCGATACCTCCGCCAAGCTCGACGCCCTGGCCGACGTGGGGCTGAAGTATTCCAGCCTCTCGGATTATAAGGAAATGTCGTTCGAGGACGGCCTGAAGGTCAAGAATGCGGCCTGAGGGGCGCGGGATCCGACCCTCAAGGTAAATCCCGGTCAGTCCTGCGTACTGCTGCTCCAGGTGGTATGCAGGACCTCCGGCTGTTTCTCGATTTCGGCAATCACCGCATCGATCTCGCGGGCATCAACGGCGGTGCTGACCAGGGTGGCAAGGATTTCCACCTTGTCGTTGCTGCGCTCGGTCACCTCCACATCGCCGACCGGATAATGGGCGGCTTCCAGGCGCTCCACCAGCAGGTCGCGCACCTCGTCGAGGGCTGTGCTGGTGGTGATGACGAGTACTTCGTAGGTCTGCTCCGCGCTCTTGTCATTGATGGGAATGCGGTTGATCAGATTTACCACCGGCCGCAACAAGGTGTTGCCAGCCAACACGAAAACGGTCAGCAGGCCGGCTTCCGCGAGCATGTCGGTGCCGGCGCACGCGCCCACCGCGGCGGAGCACCACAAGGTGGCGGCGGTGTTGAGGCCGCGCACGTTCATGCCTTCTTTCATGATCACGCCGGCGCCCAAAAAGCCAATGCCGGAAACCACATAGGAAATCACTCGCACCGCCTCGGCGGTTCCGGCGATGCGCTGGGCGAGGTCGACGAAGGCGGCGGCGCCGATGGCCACCAGGACGTTGGTGCGCAGCCCCGCCGTGCGCTGGCGATACTGGCGTTCCGCGCCGATCAGCAGGCCCAAGACGAAGGCCGCGGAGAAGCTGATGAACGTGTCAAAAAACTGCAATAAATCAAAAGTTTCAGCGAATTTCATGATTCCGCGACCCCGACGCTCCAGCCACCCCAGCCTTAGCAGTCCGCGCGGAAAATTCCACCGTACCCCGGGGCGGAAAATCGCTCCTGGGGGAGGCCGCTTTCGCGCGGCCTCCCGGCGGGGGCGCGGGTGGGTGGTTCAGGCGGCGGCGCGGCCCCATTTCGGGAAGGGGTCGGGCAGGGACTTGAGCTTGGCGAAGTCGAGCGCCTTGGGATCGGTGGGACCGACCAGGCACGCGTCCAGGGCGGCGCGGATGGCGGCTTCGTCCAGCCCCATGCCGATGAACACCAGCTCCTGCCGCCGGTCGCCATAGCCGGTCGCCCAATGGCGCTTCAGCTCGGCCTTCCATTCGGGATCGCTTGGCCAGCGCGCCTTGGGCACGGCGGCCCACCAGAAACCCATGGCCTCGGTGCGGCAGATGGCGCCGGCGAGGCTCATGTCGCCCACGAAGGCGTCGCGGGTGGCGAGCCAGAACAGGCCCTTGGCGCGGATCAGGCCCGGCCATACGGTCTTGAGGAAATCGGAAAACTTCTGCGGGTGGAACGGCCGGCGGGCGCGATAGACGAAGCTTGAAACGCCATATTCCTCGGTTTCCGGCGTATGATCGGCAAAGCCATAGAGTTCGCGATACCATAGCGGGTGTTCGTGGGCGGTCTCGAAGTCGAACCGGCCGGTGCCCATGACTTCGCCCAGCGGCACGTCGGCGAAATCGGTCTCGATCAGCCTAGCCTTGGGATTTAGCCCCTTGATGACGGCGCGGGCGGCGGCGATCTGGTCCGGCGGGGTGGCTGAAATCTTGTTGAGCACGATGGTGTCGGCGAATTCGATCTGGTCCACCAGCAAATCGACCAGGGTGCGGGCATCGTCCGCGCCGGCGACTTCGCCGCGATCACGCAGGAAATCGTTGGAGCCGTAGTCCCTCAGCAGGTTGGCGGCATCCACCACGGTCACCATGGTGTCGAGCCGGGCGAGATCGGACAAAGAGAAGCCCTCCTCGTCGCGGAACTCGAAGGTGGCGGCCACGGGCAGCGGCTCGGCGATGCCGGTGCTCTCGATCACCACGGCATCATAGCGCCCGTCGGCGGCGAGGCGCTTCACCTCGGCGAGGAGGTCGCCGCGCAGGGTGCAGCAGATGCAGCCATTGGTCATTTCCACGAGCGTCTCGTCGGTGCGCGAAAGATTGGCGCCACCCTGGCGCACCAGTTCGGCATCGATGTTCACTTCCGACATGTCGTTGACGATCACCGCCACCCGCCGGCCCTCGCGATTGGCGAGGATGTGATTGAGCAGCGTGGTCTTGCCGGCGCCGAGAAAGCCGGACAGCACGGTGACGGGAAGGCGCGCGTCGGTCGCGGTCATGGCCGCTCCTTTTAAAAGATATATTGTATCAATTTCATGCCACGAAGCCGGCCGGTTCGCAAGCCGGCTGCGCAGAGGGGCGTGTCGCAGGCGGTGGGAAACCCAGCCGCCCGAACCGGGCGCGGAGCGCAATACGGAACCTGAAGCCGTGCGGTGCGCTTACCTCAGCCTGGGGCAAGGATGCGGGGCGAACCTGCGCCGTGCCGCCGGACCGTTTCGGCTCGCCGCCGCGCCCCTGAGGAGGGCCGCCCATGATCTCGCCCGCTGGACCCCGCTCGATTGTTCCCTCGACCATGGAAGGTCATGATTTCGACCCTGGCACCGCCTTCTGCCTGCGCTGCGGCTGCCATCGCAACATGGTGCTGCGGTTCGAGCGCACCTGTATCGAGGCGTCGAACGTGGTGGCCATGTCCCATCTGCGCGCCCGTGCCCGGATGCAAGAGGCGCTGGCGGGAAAGGCGGGCGCTTCCCTGCGGTGAGCCGTCTGCTTCCGGATTAGGAAATTAGTCCTTGACAGCGGTGCGCTCTAGGACTATGGTCAGTTCATGTTCGAGATTTGCGCCTGGCGCCGGCGGTTTGGTCGGCCGGCGCGCGGCGCAGCCCGCCTCGGACGACCCTTCCTCATCGCGAGATCCCCCCAATCGCGAGATCCCATTCTAAACGCGAGATCCCCATGTCCCGCATCCCGCCCAAGGCGGCGGGTCTGGCGCGCGCCCTCTATGAGGCCGGCACGCCGATCCGCCAGATTGCCGCCGAAACCGGCCTGTCCTCAGCCTCCGTCTATTTCTGGGCCGATCGCATCGTCGATCCGGACGGCACGGTGCATCACGCGCCCGCCGCGCGCCGCTATGGCGGACGCACCACACAGCCGCCGAGCCGCACCCGCCGGCGCGCGTTTCTGGCGCGCCTGTGGCACGCCGCCGAGCGGCAGATGGACGAAATCGACGCTCGCGTCGCCGCTTTGGACGAGGCCGAGGCTTCGCCCCCGCGGGCCGGTGCCCGCGACAGCGAGAAGGATGCGAGGGCGCTCGCCGTCCTGGCCCGCGTGGTGCGCGAGCTCGGCGTCCTCGATGGCGAGAGCGCGGCCGGAAAATCCCCGGCGGCGAAGACATGCGGCGGCGCCGCGCAATCGGAGGAGGGCCTGCGTGGACGAAACCTCGACACCTTCCGCCGCGAGCTTGCGCGCCGCCTTGATCGCCTGCGCGAAAGCGGGGACGGCGCCGAGCCTGCTGGCTGAACTGCCCGAGGCCGATGCCCGCCTGCTGCTCGCCGATTGGGAAATGTGGGCGCGGCCGGACCAATTGCCCCCCGATTCCGCCCAGGGCGGCGGCCCTTGGGCCAGCTGGCTGGTGCTGGGCGGGCGCGGCGCCGGCAAGACCCGCGCCGGGGCGGAATGGGTGCGCGGCCTCGCGCTCGGCCGTCCGCCGTTCGCCGAACGCCCGGTGGGGCGCATCGCTCTGGTGGCGGAGACCATGTCCGACGTGCGCGAGGTGATGGTGGAGGGGGTCTCCGGCCTGCTCTCCGTCCATGCCGCGGGCGAGCGGCCGTCCTGGGAGCCCACCCGCCGCCGGCTCGTCTGGAGCAATGGCGCGGTGGCCCAGGGCTTTTCCGCCGAGGATCCGGAAAGCCTGCGCGGCCCGCAATTCGAGGCCGCCTGGCTGGACGAGCTGGCGAAATGGCGCCGCGCGGATGCAACCTTCGACATGCTGCAATTCGGCCTGCGGCTGGGTGACCGGCCGCGCCAGATGATCACCACCACGCCGCGCCCCTCCGCTTTGCTACGGCGCCTGCTGGCGGACCCCTCCACCGCCATCAGCCGCGCCCGCACGGCGCAGAACGCGCTGCATCTCGCCCCCGGCTTTCTCGATGCCGTGCTTGCCCGCTATGGCGGCACGCGGCTCGGCCGGCAGGAGCTGGACGGCGAACTGATCGAGGATCGACCCGACGCGCTCTGGTCCCGCCCCGCCCTGGAAGCGGCGCGCGAGGAGGAGGCGCCGCCTTTGGCGCGGATCGTGGTCGGCGTGGACCCGCCGGCGTCCTCCCGCGCCGGGGCGGATGCCTGCGGCCTGGTCTGCGCCGGGATTGATGCCTCCGGCATCGTCCATGTGCTGGCGGACGCGAGCGAAAGCGGCCTGCGCCCGGCGCTGTGGGCGGCCCGCGCGGTGGCGCTGTTCCGCCGTTTCGCGGCCGACCGCATCGTCGCCGAGGTGAACCAGGGCGGCGAGATGGTGAGTGCCGTGCTCGCCGAGGTGGATCCGTCCGTCCCGGTCGAGCAGGTGCGCGCTACGCGCGGAAAATTCCTGCGCGCCGAGCCGGTGGCCGCGCTCTACGAGCAGGGCCGCGTGCGCCATGCCGGCGCCTTTTGCGCGCTGGAGGACGAGATGTGCGACTTCGCCCTCGACGGGCTCTCCAACGGGCGGTCGCCGGATCGCCTGGATGCGCTGGTGTGGGCCGTCACCGCCTTGGCCCTCGGCGCGAAAACCGCCCGTCGGGGAGAGGGGGCGCCGATGCGTGCGGTGGGAATGATCGAGACCCGGCCCGGCTCCCTGCGCGGTTTCCCCTCTCCCCGTGGGGGAGAGGGTCGGGGTGAGGGGTGCGTCGTGCGTACGGCGGCAATGATCGAAGATCCGGCCCGGCTCCCCGCGCGATTCCCCCTCTCCCCGCGGGGGAGAGGGTCGGGGTGAGGGGACGTCGGGCGCTGAACGGGGTGCCGGGCTCCGGCGCAGGAGCCGTGTGGGCTCAAGTTGCCGCCAGCGCCCGCGTTCCCCCTCTCCCCGCGGGGGAGAGGGTTGGGGTGAGGGGGAAGAGACAGCGCTCCACTCTCACGCCAGCCGGTCCGGCCGCTCCCGGCGCGGGGCGCTTTCGCCGCCATGGGGCGGCGCGTCCGGGCTGAAGCGCGACCAGCCGTCCTTGCGATAATCACTCGCCCGCGCCGCGGGGTCGATGGCCGGCGGGGCGCTGAGGATGGTGCGGGCCGCGCTGAGCTGCGCGGCGTCCACTTTCGCCACCACCAGCGCGCCGCCGCGCCGCACGCTTTCCGCGCACGCATGGGCATCGTCCTCGGGAACGCCGCCATCCATCAAGGCGCCGATGATGCCGCCCGCCGCGCCGCCCACGGCCGCGCCGGCGAGCGCGCCGGCCGCCGTCGACAGCAGCCAGCCGCCCGCCAGCACCGGGCCGATGCCGGGAATGGCGATGATGCCGAGCCCCGCCATCAGCCCGCCCGCGCCGCCGATGCCGGCACCGATGCCCGCGCCCGCGCCGGCATCTTGGATCACCTCGGCGACGTGGTCCGCGTGTTCCTGCTCGGCGTGTTCCTGCTCGGCGTGTTCCCGGTCCGCCGTGCGCTGCGCCGGGTCATCCGCGCTCTTGGCGACGATCGAGATCGCGTCGCGCGCAATGCCCGCCATCTGGAGCGCGCGCACCGCCGCGACGGCATCGTCCTGGCTGTCGTAGAGGGCGGTCACGGTGGTGGTCATTGCGCTGGGCTCCTGGTTCGCACCGCACGATCCCCCACGGCGTGGCGTCGCGGGACCGGCGTTCGGATCTTGCCTGCCAAATCCGGTTTGTGAAATCCGGCCGCGCGCGATCTGCGTGCCCCGGATGCTCGCCTCTCAACGTCTTGACCGCCGCCGCGTTCCCGGCGGCCCTTAAAGGAGCTTCCCGCATGCTCGCCTCGTTCTTCGCGCCGTTCCGCGCACGCTCCGCGGAGGCTCACGCACGCCCCGCGGAGGCTCACGCACGCCCCGCGGAGGCTCACGCACGCCCCGCGGAGGCTCACGCACGCCCCGCGGAGGCGAAAGCCAGCCGCACCGCGTCCCTGGTCGCGGTCTTCAGCCAGGGGCGGGCCCGCTGGTCGCCGCGCGATTATGGCTCGCTGGCGCGCGAAGGGTTCTTGCGCAATGCCATCGCCTATCGCGCCGTGCGCATGGTCAGCGAGGCCGCCGCCAGCGTGCCGCTGCTGCTCATGCAGGGGCCGCGCGAGCTCGACCGTCACCCGCTCCTGGATCTGCTCGCCCGGCCCAATCCGCGCGCCCAGGGCGCCGATCTGCTGGAGGCGCTGTGCGGCCATCTCATGGTGGCCGGAAACGCCTATCTGGAAGCGGTGGCGGTGGATGGCGCGGTGCGCGAGCTGCATGTCCTGCGCCCGGACCGGGTGCGCGTGGTGCCCGGCCCGGACGGCTGGCCGGAGGCGTTCGACTATACGCTCGACGGCAAGACCCTGCGCATCCAGCAGGATGGCGCGGACACCGCCGGCGTGCCGCCGATCCTGCATCTCACCTTTTTCAATCCGCTGGACGATCATTACGGCTTCGCGCCGCTGGAGGCGGCCGCCCAGGCGCTCGACCTGCACAATGCCGCCACCGCCTGGAACAAGGCGCTGCTCGACAATGCCGCGCGCCCCTCCGGCGCCCTGGTCTATGGCGGAACGGGGTCGCTCAGCGACGAGCAGTTCGAGCGGCTGAAGGGCGAACTGGAGGCGAGCTTCCAGGGGCCCACCAATGCCGGCCGCCCGCTGCTGCTGGAAGGCGGGCTCGATTGGAAACCGCTCGCGCTGAGTCCCAAGGACATGGATTTCGAAGCCGCCCGCAACGGCGCGGCGCGCGAGATCGCGCTGGCGCTCGGCGTGCCGCCCATGCTGCTCGGCATTCCCGGCGACAACACCTATGCCAATTATGCC
>NCEH01000133.1 GCA_002304505.1 Rhizobiales bacterium 32-66-11
ACTTCCTGCGCGAACAGCTTGGACATGAACTGGGGATGCGTGCGCGACAGGAAGATCTGCGGCCCGCGCGGCTCGCGCCGCACGTCGTAAATATAGGCGCGCACGCGGTCGCCGGTCTTCACCACTTCGCGCGGCAGCAATTCGTCGCGGCGCAGGATGGCTTCGCCGCGGCCGAGATCGACCACCACATTGCCGTATTCCACCCGCTTCACGAGGCCGTTGGAGACCTCGCCGATGCGGTCCTTGTATTCGTCATACTGGCGATCGCGCTCGGCCTCGCGCACCTTCTGCACGATCACCTGCTTGGCGCTCTGCGCGGCGATGCGGCCGAAATCGAACGGGGGCAGCGTATCGGCGATGGTGTCGCCGACCTGGGCGGCGGGATTGTGCCGGCGCGCGCCGTCGAGATTGATCTCGGTGGCGAAATTATCCACCTCGTCCACCACCAGCAGATGGCGGGCGAGCCGCAATTCGCCGGTCTTGGGATTGATGTCGGCGTGGATGTCCGTCTCCTGGCCGTAGCGCGAGCGCGCGGCCTTGGCGATGGCATCTTCCATGGCGGCGATGACGATGCTGCGATCGATCGTCTTCTCGCGGGCGACCGCTTCGGCGATCTGCAGCAGCTCGAGCCGGTTTGCGCTGACGGCAACCATCAGTGCGTCTCCTTCGCTTTGGCATTGCCGCCCTTCGCCTTGCGGGCGGACGGCTTCGATTGGGACTTGTCGGCCTTGGGCTTCGCGAGCTTGCGCGGCTGCAAGGGTTTCGCCGGCTTGACGGGGGCGGCGGGCGCCTCCGTGGCTTCGTCGGCGAGATCGTCGAGCGCGCTGTCGGCCAATTCCTCGTCCGCATCCTCCATCGCGCGGCCGGCGGCTTTCGCCCGGCGCAGCGCCTCGGTGATGAGATCGTCGGTGAGGATCAGCCGGGCATCGCCGATATCGGCCACCGGCAGGCGGGAGACCGGATCTTCACCGGCCGGCGCATCGGGGCGCCGCACCAAGGCAAGGCCGCCCTCGGTGCCGAGCAGGATGCCGCGGAAGCGCTTGCGCCCGTCCAGCGGCACGGCCATTTCCACCTTCAGCTCATGGCCCGACCAGCGATCGAAATCGGTGAGGCGCACCAAGGGCCGGTCGATGCCGGGGGAGGAGATTTCCAGGCGATAGGCGGAAGCGATGGGGTCTTCCACGTCCAGCACGGGAGAGATGGCGCGGGAGACCGCCTCGCAATCGTCAATGGTCATGGAGCCGTCGGGCCGCTCGGCCATGATCTGCAGCGTGCCGCCGTCGCGGGCCGTGTGCTTGACGCGCACCAGCCGCATGCCGAGGCCGGTGAGCACGGGACCGACGATGCCGGCGACGCGCGCGGCCACACCCGTCTCGATGATGAGGCGGGGCTCGTTCAGGTCTGCGGTGTCCACACCGTGGGTCGCTTGCGTATCGGTCATGTCCCTCCGGGACGTCTTTCTTTTCCTGTGGCGCGGATGCGCCGAATGTCAGTGGCGCGGATGCGCCGTCTTGTCCTTAACAGCGCGTCTGCGCCTTACGTGTCGTGCGGCGCGGGGGCGCCGAACCTTGGCCTTTTCGCCGCCTTCGCCCCGCACCGGCCGACCTTAAGGAGGCGGCGGGGCGGACCGGATCGAAGAGGATCGAAAACGAAAGCGTGCGGGACTTCTGCGCCCCGTGGACGATCGCGTAAACGAAAATCGAGCGGGTCCCGGCCGGGGCCCACTCTCATCACCTTCGACGACGATGGCTCTGAGGTATCCCCGTTGGGGGACTGCGCTAATATAGACGGAACGGCGGGGGATGCAAGGGCGGGGGTTGGGGAGTGGGGTGGGGGTGGGGTGGGGTAGTGACTATAATAAGAACTGTGACGTGGACCCCACGATCCTACCCACCCCACCATCCTCGCGGGAGGAAATACTAGAGCAAGGCGCTCAACTGACGCGACTTGAAACATAACTCTGAATTAAAAGCAATATTATTTCTGTCGTTTCGAAGAATGCCTCCAATACCTCAGAATATTCGTCTTTATTTTTCGGCAGATCTGTCGCGCTAATATCAAAATTTACACTTTTCGTTTCATTATCGATTCCAGAAACCGTTGAATACATATGACGTCCAGATAAATGAATGAAATCAGAGGACTCCTCGTATACATTTTTAACCCACGGAAAAATTTCATCTAACCTTTCTATAATATAAAAATCTTTTAGATAGTTATTTTTCTCATCTTTTTGCTTATTGAAACGCTCGCCATCAGCGATGTTTCTAACAATTTTATCCGAGTCTGGAACGTAACTTAACGCATACAAACGGCCAGCGGTGTCGATTTGCATGCGAAGGAGCGCTGCCGCACAAGTGAAATTTTTGGTCCGCATCATCTCACAAAATCCGGCAGAGACGGCCAAGGTTCGTTTAACGCCGCCCAACACAAAAAGGTCCGTCATGTAGGCGTTGGTGCCGGGCTTCATAAGCTCGGCACATTTTTCGCGTAGACCATGCTCCAGAACATGAATTCTTTTAAAAAAGTCCGCAAAATCTTCTTGTTTTTCTATCATTTTGTTAATCATTTAAACTGAGAACAAGCTATTTTCAATCGAAGTCGAAATCGATCCACTGAAACTCCGATGCACCATTTCCAGATCTTATTCAAGATCGCAACATACTCGACCTGCGGCAAACCGATGGCGGCAGAAAAATCTTCCAAGTCCTGATTTATCACGGAATCTCCCCCGGAGAGCGCGAGACGCAACCTCGTGCTATACTACAGATTAGATTCCCCTCGCCGAATATCAATGAGCATCAAAGTACCCGGCGAGGAGCGCATTGTCTTTTAGCGGGTTCTTGGTCAGCGCGGCGTGCACGAATAGTCCGCCGTGCGGGCGGTCCAAGTGAAGGCGCCATGGGCGCGGATCTCGCAAGACCTCAGCCTTGTTCCGCACCCACCCGAAACACGCCTTTGATGCAACCGGAATTTCGCACGCAAAGCTGGATGTGCGTCTTCTCGCGAAAGCCGGATTTGGGGTAAAGCGGCTTGCCCTCCAGAAAGACGGCCCGCACCGTATCGAAGGGCTCAAGCTTGCCCGCCGCGCGCACGGCATGAAGATGGTTGAGGACGGCGCAATCCAGGTCCCGCATCAGCGAATCCTCGCCGCCTCTGTTCTGCGGCACCTTGCTGCCCGAGCGCTCCGAATAGTCGAGATAATCCCAGTAAGCGGCGGAAACGGCCGCGATGCCAGTCGAAGACTGAAGATCCAGGCAATAACCAAGGTCGATCACGGCACCCACCACGGCCGGTGCGCTCGCGGCGGAGCCGCGGCCCGGCCGCTCGCGGGCGAATTCCAGCCCGCGCTGGGGGTTGGATTCCCAGAAATAAATGCCGTGGCCCAGCCAATCATAGGCGTTCGTGCTGGGTGTAAAAGGATTACCCGCCAGAAGCTGATCCGCGACGGCCTGTTCGCAGCCGTGATACCCCAGCACAAAAGAGGTATTCAGCCGATGCACTCAGGCGGCGCTCTTGCGACGAAGGCGGTTCTTGCGGGCATAATGACCCGTTAGCTCGCCGTCTTTATCGACCACGCCTTCCTTCATCAGGAATTTACGCGCCTTCTTCGGGGTCGTGGCATGCTCAGCCCGCACGCGCTTCATCGCGTCGAGAAATTCCTTGAGATCATGCTCGGTCATCGCAGCACCGGAGAGGCGCATCAAGCGCAGGGTTAATCACGAAACGCGATCACAAAGTGCGATCACAACAGACCCACAATTTATGCGCTCTTGATTGCAGGTCAATGCACATAAGAAAGCGCACAAAGCCCCCTACCCCCGCACAAACTCCAGATACGTCGGCACGCGCCCTTCCCGCAGCGCCTTGGCCTCGTAGCGGGTGCCGGGCCAGCCGGCATAGGGCCGCCGCCAATCATCCGCCGTGCGGGCGGGCCAGGTGAAGGCGCCGTGGGCGCGGATCTCGCGCAGGGTCCAGTCCACATAGTCCGGCACGTCGCTGGCGAAGCGGAAGGTGCCCCCCGGGGTGAGCGCGCGGGCCAGCAGGTCCAGATTGTCGGCGCGCACAAAGCGGCGCTTCCAGTGGCGGCGCTTGGGCCAGGGGTCGGGATAGAGTAGGCTCGTGCCGGCGAGCGATCCTTCCGGCAGGCGCGCCAGCAGCAGCGCCGCGTCGCGGTCGAACAGGCGCACGTTGTCGCGCGGCGCCGCCTCCAGCGCCGTCACCGCCTTCACCATGCCGTTGAGAAAGGGCTCCACGCCGATGAAGCCGGTGCGCGGCGCCTCCGCCGCCCGGGCCAGCAGATGCTCGCCGCCGCCGAAGCCGATCTCCAGCCGCACCTCATCCACCGCGCCCGCGAATAGATCGCGCAGGGACATTTCGGGGGCGATGGTATCGAGATCGATCAGATAGCGCGGAAGAACATCGCGCAGGGCCGCCGCCTGGTTGGGCCGCAGCGGCTTGCCCACCCGGCGCCCGTAGAAGGCGCCCTTCTCGTCATAATCGGCAATCATGGGTCTTCGTTCTGAAACCGCGGCACGCGGCAGGATTTTACCGCTACGCCGAAGTTCGGGAAAAACATCCGGCCGAATTCACCCGGAGAAGCGCGGAGATCGCACGGAGACGTGCCGGAAAAACACGTTCGGCAGGCGAGAAAAGCTCCCCGCCTGCCGACCGAAATGTTTCACGTGAAACCTCAGAGCGCGGATTTCAGCGCATCCACAAGGTCCGTCCGCTCCCAGGAGAAGCCGCCATCCGCATCCGGCGCCCGGCCGAAATGGCCATAGGCGGAGGTGCGGGCATAGATCGGCTTGTTGAGCCCGAGATGCTCGCGAATGCCGCGTGGGCGCAGGTTCACCACCTCGCGCAAGATCTTCTCCAGCTTGGCTTCTTCCACCTGGCCGGTGCCGTGCAGGTCCACATAGACCGCCAGCGGGTCCGACACGCCGATGGCATAGGCGAGCTGGATGGTGGCGCGATCGGCCAGGCCGGCGGCAACCACATTCTTGGCCAGATAGCGCGCGGCATAGGCGGCCGAGCGATCCACCTTGGTCGGATCCTTGCCGGAGAACGCGCCGCCGCCATGGGGCGCCGCTCCGCCGTAAGTGTCCACGATGATCTTGCGCCCGGTGAGGCCGCAATCGCCATCGGGTCCGCCGATCACGAACTTGCCCGTGGGGTTCACGTGCCACACCGTGGCGGGCGAAATCCAACCTTCCGGCAAGGCCTTGGTGATGTAGGGCTCGACCAGCGAACGCACGTCGTGGGAGGTGAGGTGCTCGTCCAGATGCTGGGTGGACAGCACGATCTGCGTCACGCCGACCGGCTTGCCGGCCTCATATTGCACGGTCACCTGGCTCTTGGCGTCCGGGCCGAGGGCGCCGGTCTCGCCGGAGCGGCGGGCTTCCGAGAGCGTCTTCAGGATCTTATGGGCATAGAAGATGGGGGCCGGCATCAGCTCGGGGGTCTCGCGCACGGCATAGCCGAACATGATGCCCTGGTCGCCCGCGCCCTCGTCCTTATTGCCGTCGATGTCGACGCCCTGGGCGATGTCGGCGGACTGCGCATGCAGCACCACTTCGATATCGGCCTTCTCCCAATGGAAGCCGTCCTGCTCGTAGCCGATGTCCTTGATGGCAAGGCGGGCCTTGTGGGCGATCAGGTCCTTGGTGATGGTGGAGGGGCCGCGGGTCTCGCCGGCGATTACCACCTTGTTGGTGGTGGCCAGAGTTTCAGCCGCCACGCGCACCTGGGAGGGATCGAAGCCCTGCTCTTCCGACACGCGGAAGAAAGTATCGACCACCTCGTCCGAAATGCGGTCGCACACCTTGTCGGGATGGCCTTCAGACACAGACTCACTGGTGAACAAATAGGATTGACGCGACATATGCTTCCTCTCGCCCACCGACGGAGCTTGAGGCCCTTGTGTCAAAGGCCCGCGAGCCGGTCAAGACCGGCTCGCAGCTATAGCAGCATCAGACCGGCCGCTCTGCGGCCTCCTCCTCGCCGGCGATCGCGGTCACCAGTTCCACGATGCGTCGGCGGATCTTGGCGTCGGTGATGCGCATGAAATTGCGGGTCAGGACGAGGCCGTCGGATGTCGCAAGGAAATCCGAGACATAGGCGGGGGAGTGCGCTTCTCCGAAACCTTCGGAGTCAGTGGTCAGGGACGGCGCGCCTTCGAAGAAGAAGGCAACGGGCACGCTGAGCACGAGCGAAATCTGCTGCAATCGGCTGGCACCGATTCGGTTCGTGCCTTTTTCGTACTTCTGGATCTGCTGGAAGGTGATGCCGAGGCTCTCCCCAAGCTTCTCCTGACTCATTCCAACCATCATGCGTCGCATACGCACACGGCTACCTACATATTTATCAATAGGATTTGGCGCCTTCTTGGCCATGTTCTCTCCGGCTGGATCGGAAATGTGTCACACTTCGCATAGCGAAGGCTGCCCTGACGGCGCGAAGATACGCATACATGGATAGCGCGTCGATCAACTTTTGCGTGCAGCTTGCAGGATCCGCAAGCCTCCGGCACCCAGCCACGCAGACGTAAGAACCATAAGAAACATGGATAGGACGATGGAACCACCGGCGCGGGCAGCGGGCGGTGGATTCTCCAACGCTTGCGGGAGGTATCCGTCCACTACACCACGTATGTCCAATCCCAAATCTGCGACAATCCGTCCCAGTGGATCAACGATCGCCGAAATGCCCGTGTTTGCCGACCGGACCAAAGGCAACCCTTCCTCGATGGCGCGGATGCGCGCTTGCAGGAAATGCTGGTGCGGTCCCGGTGTCTCGCCGAACCAGGCATCATTGGTCACGTTGAGCAGGAAGCGCGGGCGCGGACCTTCGGGAATGACTGCGCCGGGGAAGATCGCCTCGTAACAGATCAGTGGCGCGGCCAGCGGCGCCCCGGGAATATTCAAGGCCCGCAACGCTTCCCCGGAGGAAAATCCGCCTCTCACACGGGTCAGCTGCTCCAGGCCGATGCGTTCCAGAAACGCCTGGAACGGCAGGTATTCGCCGAACGGGACCAGATGCACCTTGTCCACGCTCTGGAGCACCGTGCCATCCGCCGCGATCACCCGGATGGAATTGAAGTAAGGCGAAATCTGCCCCTCCGGTGGCACCCCGTAGCGCGCGGCGCCGGTGACCAGGACCAGGTTGCGCGGCAAGCTCTCGCTGATTCGTCGCGCCGCCCAGGGCTCGCGTTCATACAGGAAGGGGAAGGCCGATTCCGGCCAGATCAGCAGGCTCACGTCCGTAAGGCCGCCGGGATACCGCGCGCTCGGCGTGGCGCTCAACGCCAGATAATCGTCGAGGATCGCCTCGCGCCGGCCATAGGCGAATTTCTCGTCCTGCGGCAGCGCCGGTTGCATCAGGCGCAGGTTGACGCCGGGAACGGAGCCGATCTGCGTGCGCGCGAGCCGCAGCGTGCCGCCGGCATACATCGCCCCGAGAGTACCCACCGCCACGCCAAGAAAAACCAGATGACGCGGCCGGGCCAGCGCCGAAACCAGCAATACCGGCGCCGAGAGCAGGAGGATCGTGAGGAACGTCAGCCCGCCGATGCCGATCAGCGCCGCGCTTTGCGCCAGGGCCAGATTCTCCGCCAGGGCATAGCCGAAGGTGTTCCAGGGAAAGCCCGTGAGCACATGGCCGCGCAGCCATTCGGCGCCCCCGAGACCGGCGGAAAGCGCGCACAGGCGGGCCGCTCCGCGCGACCACAGCAGGCGCGCAGCAAGAAGACCGAGCGCGGGAAACAGGGCAAGGCCCGCCGGCAGGCACACCACCGCCACCGGCAGCAGCCAGGCGAAGACATCGGCATCCACCAGGAACGCCGCGCCGATCCACCACAAGGAGCACAGGAAATAGCCGAAGCCGAACCACCAGCCGATGGCCGCCGCGACCCGCCACGGCCGCCGGGTGCCGCGCCGGGTGCCATCCACCAGCAGCACCAGGATGGGAAAGCTCAAGCCCAGCACCGGCCACAGATCGAACGGGGCGGTGGACAAGGCCGCAAGCGCCCCTGCGGCGAAAGCCGCCGCAAGGCGGCGCCACCCCTCGAGCGCGCTCACCCTGTGGGCGAACTGACCAAGCGCCAGGGCAAGGCGCGTCAGAACACGGCGCGTCACGCCTGCTCGCCGTCCGAAGCCTCTGCCGCGTCCTTCGCCGCCGGTGCGGGCGGGAGAATCCGCAACATTTTTACCCGGCGCGGATCGGCGTCGAGCACTTCGACGCTATGACCGCCCGGCAGGGTGATGATCTCGCCCACCGCCGGAACCCGCGCGGCGATGGTCACGATCAGCCCGCCGAGGGTGTCGACCTCCTCGGCCACATGGGCGGGGGCGAAATCCTCGCCCAGTACGTTGAGCACGTCTTCGAGCGGGGTGCGCGCATCGGTGACGAAGCTGCCGTCGCCCTGGCGCTGGATCAGCGCCGCCTCGTCGTCATGCTCGTCCTCGATCTCGCCGACGATCTCCTCCACCACGTCCTCGATGGAGACGAGGCCGTCGGTGCCGCCATATTCGTCGATCACCAAGGCGAGATGGGTGCGCGCGGCCTGCATGGACACCAGCAGATCCACCGCCGGCATGGACGGCGGTACATACAGCAGCCGCCGCACAAGGCCGGCATCGGTCAGGGATTGGCGGAGATCGACCTTCGACAGGTCGATTTCCTTGTCGGCGGGATGGTCCGCGGCGCCTTCCGGCAGCGGGCCCGTCATGAAGGAGAGAAGGTCGCGGATATGGACCATGCCGACCGGGTCGTCGAGATCGTCATCGAACACCACCAAGCGGGAGTGGGCGGCGTTTGCGAACGCCACCATCAATTCGCCGAGCGACACATCCTTCTGAATCGCCACGATCTCCGAGCGCGGGACCATGATGTCGCCGATGCCGACCTCCTTCAGATGGAGGATATTGCGCAGCATCTTGCGCTCGGATGGCGAAAACTCGCTCACCTCCCCGGAGCTTCCGCCTGCCTCCTCAAGCACCTCGACAAGGTCGGTGCGCAAGGAGCCATGGGGTCGGAACGTCCCGAGGAGGGCACGCAATCGATCGATGAAACTTTGCGGCTCCGCTGAAGCGGGGTCGCTCGACTGGTCGATGTTGGACATGGTCTCCCTTTGGGGTCGGCCTCAAGTTTCCGCGGGCAGCGCATAGGGGTCGGAGATGCCGAGCCCCTCCAGGATGCCACGCTCCATTTCTTCCATCTCTTCCGCCTCGGCATCGTCCTCATGGTCGAAGCCCAGCAGATGCAGCGTGCCGTGCACGACGAGATGCACCAGATGATCCTGCGGCCGCTTGTCCTCGGCTTGC
>NCEH01000209.1 GCA_002304505.1 Rhizobiales bacterium 32-66-11
TCGAGCACCCAGCCGCGGCGCAGCTCGGCGAGGCCCTTGGTCAGATCGATCAGGGCATCGGGGTCGGTATAGGGGCCGGAGGTGTCATAGACCCGCACCGGGCGTTCGGCGGGATCGGACAGGCTGATCTCCCGCATGGCCACCTGGACGTCGGGACGGTCGGCGGGAATGAACACCTTGCGGGATTGCAGCAGGGGGCCTGTCGTCACCTTCAAGGATGAGGTGGAGGCTTCGTCGAGCATACGGATCTCCTTCAAGCTCGCGCTTCAAATGAGACCCGGGAATTCGAGCTTAGGAGACGGGTGGCCTCCGGTTTGGGATTCGCGGGGCGAATCGTCGCGGAGGCCTATTCCGATCCCTTCGCCGGCATGACCCGGATCAGGTTCGAAGGGTCATCGCGGCGCCGGCGGTCGTGACGACCGATCCGGAAGGCGATCTCTCAGCCCCCTCGCGGGGCTCCCCTTGGAATGCGTCCACAGTGGGCAGCCGATTGATCCATGTCAACGCTGCGGCGCAGCGAGGGCGAGGCGCGGGGATGGTGCGCCGCAACACGAATTTGTGTGGGTGTGGAGGCGGCTTCGCGACCTGCGGCCATGACTTTTCCTGGTGAAGTGCATAAATCTCACGGACAAGCACGGAATTGGGACGGAGAAGGGCTGAGATGCGCCAGTACCACGACCTTCTTCTGCGCATTTTGAGCGAAGGCGTCCGCAAGGAGGACCGCACCGGCACCGGCACGCTGTCCGTGTTCGGCCATCAGATGCGGTTCGATCTGGCCGAAGGCTTCCCCTTGGTCACCACCAAGAAGCTGCATCTGAAATCCATCGTCCACGAGCTGCTGTGGTTCCTGGCGGGCGACACAAACATCAGATATCTCAAGGAAAACGGCGTTTCCATCTGGGACGAATGGGCGGACGCGAACGGCGATCTCGGCCCCGTCTATGGCCATCAATGGCGCTCCTGGCCGACCCCGGACGGCGGCGTGATCGACCAGATCGCCCAGGTCGTCTCCGACATCAAGCGCACCCCCGATTCTCGGCGCCTGATTGTAACCGCCTGGAATCCGGCCGATGTGCCGAAGATGGCGCTGCCGCCGTGCCATTGCCTGTTCCAGTTCTATGTCGCGGAGGGCAAGCTTTCCTGCCAGATGTACCAGCGCTCCGCCGATGTGTTTCTCGGTGTTCCGTTCAATATCGCGTCCTATGCCCTTCTGACCGCGATGGTTGCGCAGGTGACGGGATTGAAAGCTGGCGAATTCATTCACACGTTCGGCGACGTGCACCTTTATTCCAACCATATGGAGCAGGCGCGGGAGCAATTGTCCCGCCCCCTGCGTCCGTTGCCGCGCCTGATGCTGAACCCGCAGGTGCGCGACATCTTCGCATTCCGCTATGAAGACATAGTGATCGAGGATTATAATCCTCATCCTGCCATCAAGGCACCCGTCGCTGTATGATTTGCGGTCTCACGGGCTTGTGTAACGGCCCGCCGTAACTTTGGCGCGGCGCCTTGCGTATCTTGAGCGACAGCGAGAGAGTACGCATCATGGCTTTGTTTCACGAACGCAACGGCAAATTCAGCCCCGAACTGACGCTCACTCTTCTTGGAGCGGCTATCCCCGTACTATGGTTGGCGGGTTGGGCGCTGGCGGGCGATCTCGGGGGGCGGCCGGTCTCGGCGGCGATCCATTTCACCGGCCTGTGGGCGGTGCGTTTCCTGCTCCTGAGCCTCGCCGTCACCCCGGTCCGGCGCCTGTTCCATTGGCCGAAGCTGGTCCTGGCGCGCCGCAATCTCGGCCTCGCGGCCTTGTTCTACGCCGTGTTGCATCTCGGATTGTTCGTTGTAGATCAAGGCTATAGCTTCACAGCGGCGGGGCGTGAGATCGTCTTGCGCTTCTATCTCACCATCGGGGCTGTGGCGGTTGCGCTGCTGCTGGCGCTGGGGGGAACCTCGTTTGATCGCATCATCCGCCGC
>NCEH01000134.1 GCA_002304505.1 Rhizobiales bacterium 32-66-11
ATGGTCGAAGCCCAGCAGATGCAGCGTGCCGTGCACGACGAGATGCACCAGATGATCCTGCGGCCGCTTGTCCTCGGCTTGCGCCTCGGCCAGCACGGTCTCCAGCGCCACGATGACATCGCCCAATGGCTCCGGCGTGACATCCTCGGGCACTTCGGCGGCGGGGAAGGACAAAACGTTGGTTGCCTTGTCTTTTTCGCGCCATTGCCGGTTCAGCACGCGGATGCGCACATCATCCGTCAGGGTCACGCTCATCTCGGCCGCACGCGCGAACGTGTCGCCGCAGGCTGCAAGCGCGGCCTGCGCGGCACGTTCCGCGAGCGCCGGAGCGTCCGGCACGCCGTCCCACCGCACATCCTCGACCAGAATGTCGACGGCGAACCGGTCCGGCGCCGGCGCGTTGGCGGACATTGCGGCGCGCGCCATCTCAGCCCGCCTTGGCGGCGATGCGCGCCGCCTCATGGGCCTCGTAGGCACCGACGATCCGCCCAACCAATTCGTGCCGCACCACGTCGGCCGCCTTGAACTGGGTGATGCCCACGCTCTCGATCCCCTCAAGCAGACGCACCGCCTCCGCAAGGCCCGACGTCTGGCCCACCGGCAGGTCGGTCTGGCTGGCGTCGCCGGTCACGATCATGCGCGAATTCTCGCCCAGGCGGGTCAGGAACATCTTCATCTGCATGGAGGTGGCGTTCTGCGCCTCGTCCAGGATCACCGCCGCGTTGGAGAGCGTGCGGCCGCGCATGAAGGCGAGCGGCGCGATCTCGATCTCGCCGGTCTGCAACGCCCGCTCGACGAAGGCGCGGTCCATCAGGTCATAGAGCGCATCGTAGATCGGACGCAGATAGGGATCGACCTTTTCCTTCATGTCGCCGGGCAGAAACCCGAGCCGCTCGCCCGCCTCCACCGCCGGACGCGACAGGATGATGCGGTCCACCATGCGCCGCTCCAGGAGGTGCACGGCGTAAGCGACGGCGATCCAGGTCTTGCCGGTGCCGGCCGGGCCGGTGCCGAAGTTGAGCGTGTTGCGCTTGAGGGCGCGGATATAGGCGTCCTGCGCCGCCGTACGCGCCCGCACCGGGCGCCGCCGCAACTGGATCTCGTCGAACGCCTGCCCCTCGGCCGGGTCGAAATCGAACAGCGAACCCTGCGCCACCGCCTCGCGGATCGCGCCTTCCACGTCGCCGACGCTGATGTCGCGGCCGCGTTTCAGCGCCTCGTAGAGATGTTCCAGCACCTTGCGGGCCTGCTCGCAGCCCTCGCGCCCGCCTTCCAGGCTGACGTGATTGCCGCGCGAATCCGCCTTCACGCCGAGCTTGCGCTCGATCAGGGCGAGGTTGCGCCCGTAATGGCCGAACAGCAGGGTCGCCAGACGATTGTCGTCGAACGCGAGAACCACCTGGGCGGGGGTGTCCTCGCCATTGATGGCCCAGGGATCGCTGATGGCCGCCCGCGCGGGGGCCTGCGCCGAAGGAGAAGGACGGTCTTTATCGGCGCCGGACTTTCGCAAGCTCAAGCCTCCATGGCGGCGAACGCGGGTGCGTGCGCGGGCGGGGAAACAGCAACGACGCGGCCCGCGAGGCTGTTCGGCCCCACGTCCGTGATGGTGACGGTGACGAAGGCGCCGATGCCCACCGGCGGGTTGTTCACCACCACCGATTGGAGATAGGGCGAGCGGCCGATCATCTGGCCGTCCTGGCGGCCCGGCTTTTCCAGCAGCACATCCAAAGTGCGGCCGATCAAGGAGCGGTCGAAGGCGCGCTTGGAGGCTTCCAGCGCCTGCTGGAGGCGGGCGAGGCGCTCGGTCTTCACTTCTTCGGGCACCTGCAAATCCAGGTCCGCCGCCGGCGTGCCCGGACGCGGGCTGTATTTGAAGGAATAGGCGCCGGCAAATCCCACCGCGCGCACCAGGTCCATGGTCTCCTCGAACTCGGCGTCGGTCTCGCCGGGGAAGCCGACGATGAAATCGGTCGAAAGCGCCATGTCCGGCCGCGCGGCGCGCATGCGGGCGACGATATCGAGGAAGACATCCTTGCCGTGCTTGCGGTTCATGGCCGCCAGCACGCGGTCGGAGCCCGACTGCACCGGCAGATGCAGATAGGGCATCAAAGCCGGCAGGTCGCGATGGGCGGCGATGAGATCCTCGCCCATGTCGCGGGGATGGCTCGTGGTGTATCGCAGCCGCGCGATGCCCGGAATCTCGGCGAGCGCATGGACCAGGCGCGCCAGCGTCCACACCGCGCCATCCGGACCGAGGCCGTGGAAGGCGTTCACATTCTGGCCGATCAGGGTCAGCTCGCGCACGCCCTGGTCGGCGAGGCGCTCCGCCTCCGCCACGATCTTGGCCACCGGGCGGGAGACCTCGGCGCCGCGGGTATAGGGCACCACGCAGAAAGTGCAGAACTTGTCGCAGCCTTCCTGCACGGTGAGGAAGGCGGTCGGCCCGCGCTTGCGGGTGGCGGCATCGCTGGGCGCCGGGAGATGGTCGAACTTGTCCTCGACCGGAAATTCGGTGTCGACGGCCCGCACGCCAGCCTTCACCTGCGCCAGCAGCTCGGGCAGGCGGTGATAGCTCTGCGGCCCCACCACCAGATCCACCACCGGCGAGCGGCGCATGATCTCGGCGCCTTCCGCCTGGGCGACGCAGCCGGCCACGGCGACCAGCGTGTCGCGCCCGTCCTCGGCCTTGGCTTTGCGCAGCCGGCCCAGCTCGGAATAGACCTTTTCAGCCGCCTTCTCGCGGATATGGCAGGTGTTCAGGATGACGAGATCGGCATCGGCCGGATCGTTCGTCTCCACATAGCCCTCGTTCGCCAGCGTGTCGGCCATACGATTGGAATCGTAGACGTTCATCTGGCATCCGAAGGACTTCACATAAAGCTTGCGGGGTTCGTGCATGTTTCGCGTTCTGCCAACTCCACCATCGCGCATGGGCGCGACGCTCCCGTGACGCCTGCGCAGTCCGCCCCCGATTGAAAACCTGGAACGTTCGTCTTACCGGCAAAATGGCGTTTTGGGAACTCAGACCGCAGGGGCACGGCCCATCAAACTCGTCTCGCTGAGCCGGCGCACGGCCTCTTCGCTCGCCTTGGTCACAAGCTTGCGATCCGCCGCGCCGTCGAGCGCCTCGGGTTCACCGAAGGTCACCTCCACATCGATGGCGCCCTGCCGCAAGACTTCCAGCAGATGGGGCGCAAGATCCATGTCGCCGAACCAGGCGGCGATCCCGCGATGGGACCGCCCCATGGGAATGCCCTGGATCTTCACATAGGCGACGCACAGCGGCTGGACCAGCACCTTGCCATTGGCCTCGAAGGTCTCGCGCACCGCCCCCACCAGCGCCGAGCGAAACGGCAGCACGCGGTTGCCGTCGCTCGAGGTTCCCTCCGCGAACAGCACCACCGGATCGCCCTCCGCCAGGCGCGCGGCGATGGTGGCATTGACCTGCCCGGTGGCGTGGCGGCGCTGGCGATCGACGAAGATGGTGCGCTGGAAGGCGGCCAGCAGGCCGATCAACGGCCAGCGCGACACCTCGCTCTTAGCGACGAACACCAGCGGCGTCAGCGATCCCAGCACGCAGATGTCGAGCCAGGACGCATGGTTGGACAGCAACAGCAAGGGCCGCCCGGCGGCCGGCGCGCCGCGCACATGCCGGCGCACGCCGATCAGGAACAGGATGATGCGGTGGTAAAGCAGCGGGATGATGCGCCGGCTGGGCAGGTGCAGCTTCAGCGATACCCATTGCAAGGGAATGCCGATCGCCGTGACGAGGCCGACCAGCGTCAGGATCACCCCCACACGCACGGTATCGAAGAAACGGCCGAGGCGCGGCTGATCCGGTCCGAGGTCGGGCATGGGCTCGGCATCGAAGGTGGAGCGCGGCATCGGCTCCGCCGAATGGCCGAAGAACGAGCGGTGCTTGCGCGCGCGCTTCGCCCGCCCGCCCGCCAGCTCGTCGAAAATATTGATCTCCTCCCGGGGGGCGCTCACGAGGGGTCCTCGTCCAGCGGCAGGACATGCAGCTCAAGGCGGTGCCCGACAAGGCGATAGCCGAGCCGGCGCGCGATCTCTTCCTGAAGCCGCTCGATTTCCTCGGAGCGGAACTCGATCACCTTGCCGCTGCGCAGATCGATGAGATGGTCGTGATGTTCCTCGGGCACCGGCTCATAGCGGGCCCGGCCGTCACCGAACTCGTGGCGCTCAATAATCCCGGCATCCTCGAACATTTTCACCGTGCGATAGACGGTGGAGATCGAGATATTGTCGTCGATGGCGCTGGCGCGGCGATACAATTCCTCGACATCGGGATGGTCCTCGGCGGCCGTGAGCACGCGCGCGATCACCCGCCGCTGGTCGGTCATGCGCATGCCCTTGGCGGCGCAGGCGTGCTCGATGGCACTGATGATGTCGCTCAAGAGCCAATCCTCACTCAAATCGCCGCTCTTATCGCCGCCCGCGCCGGTCCTCGCAAGGCATGCCCCGTGCAACCTCGGGTCACAGATCCCGGCGCATCACCAGCGCATCGGTTCCGCCGGCATAATAGCCCCTGCGGCGGCCGCTCTCCACATAGCCGAGGGCACGATAGAGTCGCAACGCGGCCTGGTTGCTTTCCTCCACCTCCAGATGGGAGACCGAAACGCCCTCGCAAACCAGCCGCCGCAGATGATGATCCAGCAGCAGCGCGCCATACCCCTTGCCGCGCGCGGAGGGCAGCACGGCCAGCGAAAGAATCTCCGCTTCCGGCGCCACCACGTGGGACAGGATGAAGCCGATGGGCGGCGTTTTGGGCGCAGCGCACAGCAGGTGCCCCCGCGCCGCGCGCTCGCTCAGCAGGCGTTCGAACTCGTCGACGCCCCAGCCGCGATGGAAGGAGGCGGCATGGATGCGCGCCAGATGCTCGCTGTCCCGCGCCTCCGCCGCGCGGATATAAGGCGGCCGTGGCCGCGCGGAGAACAGCCCCAGCAGGCTCACCGCCGTGCGATCCGCGCCCCGTCCTGGGGCTTGGCGTCGGGGGCACGCAGATACAGCGGGCGCGGCTCGGCCCGCGCCGGGTCCGCCACGGCGCCCAGCCGGGCCACCCAGGCTACGTCGGGCGCCGGCTGCACATCGACGCTGAAGGGCGCCGTCTCGCCCGGCGGCCAGGCCTCGGCCACCAAAGCGGCGCCCGAGCCGACAAGGCGAATGGCGCCGATGGCGGCGGAGCGCGCCGCGTCCTTGGCCGCCATGATGCGCGGCGCGATCAGGGTGCGCCCGCCGGCGCCGAACATCTGCAGGAACACATGGCCGTGCCGCGCGTCGATCGCGCTCACCACCGGCAAGCTATCGTCCATGGCGAGAAACGGCGCGGCGAGGGCGGCAAGGGTGGTGACCCCCACCACCGGGCGGCGCGCCGTGAGCCCGAAGCCGCGCGCGGCCGAAAGGCCCACCCGCAGCCCCGTAAAGCTGCCCGGACCGACGGTCACGGCGATGCGCCCCAGGGCGGGGAAATCCAGCCCCGCATCCGCCATCACCTGTTCGACGATGGGAATCAGAGCTTCGGCGTGTCCGCGCTCCATGAGCAGCGAATCGCCCGCGACGATGGAGTCGCTTTCCGCGTCCAGCACGGCCACCGAACAGGCGGTCAGTGCGGTATCTATGGCAAGAACTAGCATGATGAATGTGGACGCCCGAATCCCGCGCTCACAATCCATCGAAAATGCATCTGACGGAAGGGGATAGTGCCAAATCCCCGCTCACCACCGCAAATCAGCGGGGCATAGCTCAGACCGGACGCACCTCGACCACCTCGGGCACGAAGTGCCGCAGCAGGTTTTCGATGCCGTTCTTCAGCGTCGCGGTGGACGAGGGGCAACCCGAGCACGAGCCCTTCATGTTCAGGAACACGACGCCTTCCTTGAAGCCGCGGAAGGTGATGTCGCCGCCGTCATTGGCCACCGCCGGGCGCACCCGCGTCTCGATCAATTCCTTGATGGTCGCGACCGTATCCGTATCCGCCTCGGCGAAGAATTCGTCGGCATCATCGCCATCCGCCGCCGCGCCATCGGCGAGCACCGGCACGCCGGACATGAAATGCTCCATGATGGCGCCGAGGATTGCGGGCTTCATATGCGCCCAATCCCCGCCGGTCTTGGTCACGGTGATGAAATCCGAGCCGAGGAACACGCCGCCCACGCCGTCCACGTCGAACAGGCGCTGGGCGAGCGGGGAACGGCCGGCCTCCTCGGAGGTCTTCAGATCGAGCGTGCCCTCGCCGAGGACGTCGCGGCCCGGGAGGAACTTCAGCGTCGCCGGATTGGGCGTCGGCTCCGTCTGGATGAACATGGTTCGCATCCTTGCGCGAAAGGGTGGCGGCCTGCGCCGCGTATATAGTGCTCAAGATAAGGTGCCGGGCCGCAAACTGAAAGGGCCGTGCCAAATCGGCACGCCGACACCAACGGACGAACCCCGCGGGGGAACGCGTCGGGAACGAAGCGGGGGCGAATCGCCGGCTCGCGCCCTATGCCCTTTTGTTCTGCACCTTGCGAGTTCTGCGCCGTCCGGCTGACCTTGCGGGACCTGGGCCGCATTCCCATCCTATGACAGGATATCGGGCGGCGTGGCCGCCTCGTGGAGGAGAGAATGAATTATCTGAAGACGGCGATCCTGCTGGCGGGCCTGACCGCTCTGTTCATGGCCGTCGGCTTCGCCCTCGGGGGCACCAGCGGCATGTTCATCGCGTTCCTGGTGGCCGCCGCCATGAACGTGTTCAGCTATTGGAATTCGGACAAGATGGTCCTGCGCATGTATGGCGCGCGGGAAGTGGACGATCGCACCGCGCCGGAGCTGGTGTCCATGGTGCGCGAGCTTGCGGCGCGGGCGCAATTGCCCATGCCCAAGGTCTATATCATGGACAATCCCCAGCCGAACGCCTTCGCGACCGGGCGCAATCCGCAGAATGCCGCGGTGGCCGCCACCACCGGCCTGTTGCAGATGCTGACCCGCGAGGAGGTCGCCGGCGTGATGGCGCACGAGCTGGCACACGTGAAGCATCACGATACGCTGACCATGACGATCACCGCCACCTTCGCCGGCGCCATTTCCATGCTGGCGAACTTCGGCCTGTTCTTCGGCGGTGGAAATCGCGAGAACAATTCGCCGTTCGGCATGGTCGGCACCATCCTCATGGCGATCCTCGCCCCGATCGCCGCAATGGTGGTGCAGATGGCGGTCTCGCGCTCGCGCGAATATGTGGCGGACCGGACCGGCGCGGAAATCTGCGGCCATCCCATGGCGCTTGCCGCCGCGCTCGCCAAGATCTCCGGCGCCGCGCACCGGATCCCGAACTATGAGGCCGAAGGCCACCCCGCCACCGCCCATATGTTCATCATCAATCCCTTGTCGGGCGAGCGGATGGACAATCTGTTCTCCACCCACCCGGCCACCGAGAACCGCATCGCTGCGCTGCGCCAGCTGGCGCAGGAGATGGGCACGCGCGGCTTCACGAGCGCTCCCGCCGCCGCGCCCGTCGGCCCCGCGCCGCGCGGTCCCTGGGGCGGCACCGGCGGCCCACAGCGCCGCGGACCCTGGGGCTGATGGGACGGGCGGAAAATACGCGGATCAGGTGAAATTGAGGGTGCGGCAGGTACGGAAACCCCTGGCGAGGTTGCCAAGCGCCCCGCATGGCTCTAGGTGCGCGCAATGAAAACCCCGTCCCGCCCGAGATCCGCCGCCCGAACCGCCCCCCGCTCGCCCGAGCGGCGCCCGCCGGAAGCTGCCGGCCTGCGCGCGCGCCTTGTCGCCGCCGATGCCCTGGACCGCGTGCTGCGCGGCGGCACCGCGCTGGAAGACGCGCTCGAAAATGCCGCCGGCCTCGAGCCGCGCGACCGGGCGCTCGCCTTCCGCATCGTCGCAACCGCGCTGCGCCGCCTCGGCACGTTGCGCGCGGTGGTCGGCCCCATGCTGGACCGCGGGTTTCCGAAATCCGCACCCAAGGTTGAAACCGTGCTGCTGGTGGGCGCCGCGCAGATCCTGTTCATGGACGTGCCGGATCATGCGGCGGTCGGGCTTTCGGTGGAAATCGCGCGCGGCGACGGCACCACCTCGGGCTTCGCGGGCCTCATCAATGCGGTCCTGCGCCGTCTGACCCGCGAGGGCGCCGAGCGCCTCGCCGCGATTGATGCGCTGGCCGCCGACACGCCCGACTGGCTGCGCCAGCGCTGGACGAAAACCTATGGCGCCGAACGCGCCGCCGCCATCTGCGCCATGCATGCGCACGAACCGGCCCTCGATCTCACGGTGAAATCCGATCCCGAAGGCTGGGCGCTGAAATTGGGGGGCGAGGTGCTGCCCACCGGCACCGTGCGCATTCTCCATGCCGGCCCGGTGCGGGCCCTGCCCGGCTATGAGGACGGCGAATGGTGGGTGCAGGACGCCGCCGCCGCCCTGCCCGCCCGCCTGCTCGGTGATGTGAGCGGCCTGAACGTCCTCGATTTGTGCGCGGCACCCGGCGGCAAGACCGCCCAGCTTGCCGCGGCGGGGGCGCGCGTGACCGCGCTCGACCGCTCCGGCCAGCGCCTGGTGCGCCTCTCGGAGAATCTGGCCCGCCTCAAGCTCTCGGCAGAAGTTGTGGAGGCGGATGCGGCGGAATTTTCCGGCGGCCCCTATGACGCGATCCTGCTCGATGCCCCCTGCACCGCCACCGGCACCTTGCGCCGCCACCCCGACATCGCCTGGAACAAACGGCCCGGCGACATCGCCGGCCTCGCCGAGCTTCAGGCCCGGCTGCTCAACCACGCGCTGGATTTGCTGACGCCCGGCGGCGTGCTGGTCTATTCCACCTGCTCGCTGGAGCCGGAGGAAGGCGAAACCCAGATCGCCCGGCTGCTTTCCGCCCGTCCCGATGCGGAAAGAGCCCCCCTGAGCGCAGAAGATGTGCCCGGCATCGCCGCGTTCATCACTCCTCAAGGTGATTTGCGCACTGTGCCCAGTGATTGGGTGCGGGGAGAGCCGGAGCGGTCCGGCCTCGACGGCTTCTTTGCCGCACGGAGCACGCGCCGTCGGGGGTAGTCACCAGGCATGACCCGCGGAGCCCTGGCAGAACGCATGCGCCTCGCGGCCTTCGTCGCGGGGCAGGGCTGGCGCTTGATTCTCGCGCGCCTGCCCGGCCTGCCGCTGTCCATCGGCCGGGTGAGCATTCCGGTGCCCGAGCGCCTGCTGATCGCCCCGCAGGACCTGCGCACCGGGGATGCCACCCGCGCCAGCGAGATTTATGCCGGGCGATTCGCCTTCGCCGGCAAGATCGCCCTGCTCGACGGGCGCACGCCGTTCGAGCTGGAGCCGCCCTCCCACGAATGGGCGCAGACGCTGCACGGCTTTGGCTGGCTGCGTCATCTGCGGGCGGCCAGCACCACCATCGCCCGCGCCAATGCCCGCGCCATCGTCGGCGATTGGATTCGCAATCCCGGCGAAGCCCGCGCCATCGCCGCCGAGCCGGAGGTGACGGCCCGCCGCATCATCTCCTGGCTCACCCAGGCGCCGTTCATCCTCCAGGACGCGGACCACGAATTCTACCGCCGCTTCATGCGCAGCCTCGCCCGGCAGGTGCGCCATCTGCGGCGCAGCGCGATCGCCGCGCCGGACGGCTATCCCCGCCTCATCTCCACCATCGCTTTGGTGTTCGCGGGCCTGTGCATGTCGGACCAAAGCCGGCTGCTCAAGGTCTCCCAGCGCCGCCTGGAGGAAGAGCTGGACCGGCAGATCCTGCCGGATGGCGGCATCATCACCCGCAATCCCGACAGCCTGATCGCTTTGCTGCTGGATCTTCTGCCCCTGCGCCACGCCTTTGCCGCGCGCAACCAGCCGGCCCCGCAGGCGCTGATGAACGCCATCGACCGCATGATGCCCATGCTGCGCTTCTTCCGGCACGGAGACGGTGCCTTCGCCCATTTCCACGGCATGGGACACACCGCCGCCGATCAGCTCGCGACCATCCTCGCCTATGACGACGCGCGCGGCGCGCCGGTCGCCAACGCGCCCCATTCCGGATTTCAGCGGCTCGACGCCAAGGGCAGCGTGCTGATCGCCGACACCGGCGTCGCCCCGCCGCTCGCGGCCGGCTGGGAGGCGCACGCAAGCTGCCTCGCGTTCGAATTTTCCAGCGGGCGCAACCGCATATTCGTCAATTGCGGAATGACGGCGATGAACCGCGAGATGTGGTGGCAAGTGGCGCGCGCGACCGCCGCCCATTGCACGGCGGTGATTGGCGACACCTCTTCCGCCCGTTTTCTGCAATGGAAATGGCTTGGAAAGCTGGTTGGCTTTCCCATCGTCTCCGGCCCCAATGCGGTGCCGGTGCAAAGGGGCAAAAGGGACGATTCCCTCATGCTGCGGGCCAGCCACGATGGCTATGCCGCGAGCTTCGGCGTCATTCACCAGCGCTCGTTCCGCCTCGCGAGCGAAGGCGCGCGGCTCGATGGCGAAGATCTGTTCAAGCCGGCGGAAGGCGCCCCGCCCACCTTGCCGGCCACCGCCTTCGCCATCCGCTTCCACCTGCATCCGAGCGTGACGGTGGAGCGGCTCGACGATCCGAGCACCGTGCTGCTGGCCCTGCCCGGTGGCGAAGCCTGGGCCTTTCTCGCGCCAAATCAAAGCGTTCTATTGGAAGAGAGCATTTATCTCGCGGCCCCGGATGGTCCGCGCCGCACGGTGCAATTGGTGATTTCCGGTTCGCTCGCCGAAACCAGCCGCGTGCTCTGGACCCTGGTGCGCACCCGCGAGCGCCAGCCCCCGCTTCCCGTGGGGGGCAGCTCTTCCGCCCGGACCCGGTGACGAGCACCGCCTCTCCGTGATAGGGCGAGCGCAATTCAGATCCGGAGTTGCCCCATGCCCGCCGACGTGCGCCCCGTCACCCGTGCCCTGATCTCGGTGTCCGACAAAGCGGGCCTGATCCCCTTCGCCACCGCGCTGGTGAAGACCGGCGTGCAGCTGGTCTCCACCGGCGGCACCGCCAAGGCCCTGGCCGACGCCGGCCTTCCCGTGGTGGATGTGGCCGAGCTGACGGGCTATCCGGAAATGATGGACGGCCGGGTGAAGACCCTGCATCCCCGCGTCCATGGTGGCATCCTGGCGATCCGCACCGATCCCGGCCACCAGGCCTCCATGGCCGAGCACGGCATTCCCCCCATCGATTTGGTGGTGGTCAATCTCTACCCTTTCGAAGCCACGGTCGCCCGCGGCGCCGACTTCGATGAAACCGTTGAAAACATTGACATTGGCGGCCCCGCTCTGATCCGCGGCGCGGCCAAGAACCATAATGACGTGGCGGTCGTGGTGGATGTTTCCGACTATTCCGCCGTGCTGGCGGAAATCGAGCTGCATGGCGGCACCACCCTCGCCCTGCGACGCAAGCTGGCGCAGACCGCCTATGCCCGCACCGCCGCCTATGATGCGGCCATCTCCAACTGGTTCGCGGTCGAAGTGAAGGCCGAGGCGCCGACCTATCGCGCGGTCGGCGGCAAGCTGATCGAGGCCCTGCGCTATGGCGAGAACCCGCACCAGACGGCGGCCTTCTACGCCACCTCCGAGCAGCGCGCGGGCGTCGCCACCGCCCGGCAGGTTCAGGGTAAGCAATTGTCGTTCAACAATATTAACGACACGGACGCGGCCTTCGAATGCGTCGCGGAATTCCACCCCGCCCGCACTGCCGCGGTGGTGATCGTCAAGCATGCCAACCCCTGCGGGGTCGCCGAGGGAAGCTCGCTGGCGCAGGCCTATGCCAAGGCGCTGGCGTGCGATCCGGTCTCGGCGTTCGGCGGCATCATCGCCGTCAACCGGACCCTGGATGCCGAGGCGGCGCGGGCGATGGTGGAGATTTTCACCGAAGTGATCGTCGCGCCCGACGCCACCGAGGAAGCGATTAACCTCATAGCCGCAAAGAAGAATTTGCGCCTGCTGCTGACCGGCGGCCTGCCCGATCCGCGCAGCCCCGGCCTCAATGTGCGCACCGTCGCGGGGGGGCTGCTGGTGCAGAGCCGGGACAATGCCTCCATCGACGATCTGGACCTCAAGGTGGTCACCCGCCGGGAGCCGACCGAGGCCGAACTGACCGACATGCGGTTCGCCTTCCGGGTGGCTAAGCATGTGAAATCAAACACGATTATCTACGCCAAGGACCTTGCCACCGTGGGCATCGGCGCGGGCCAAATGAGCCGGGTGGATTCCGCCCGCATCGCCGCCCGCAAGGCCCAGGACGCCGCCGAGGCGGCCGGGCTGACGGTGCCGCTCACCAAGGGCTCCGTGGTCGCCTCCGATGCCTTTTTCCCCTTTGCGGACGGGCTGTTAGCGGCGGTCGAAGCGGGCGCGACGGCGGTCATTCAGCCGGGCGGATCGATGCGGGATGCGGAGGTGATCGCCGCCGCCGACGCCGCCGGCCTTGCCATGGTGTTCACCGGCGTGCGCCACTTCAAGCACTGACGAACCGCGCGGAGGACCGCTCCTCCGCGCCTTCTCCGCTCTATCCGGGGCGATGTCCGCGCTTTTCGGCGGATGTTCGCCGTTGCGTCTTCGGATCGCCGACGCGCCGACGTGCCTTGCGGTGAATCAAAGCGATTTGCCGGCGTTTCGCGGATGATCCGCGCATCATGAAAGCAGATCTGCTCGCGCGCGCCGGCCGTCCTGTGCCGCGCTATACCTCCTACCCCACGGCCCCCCATTTCGGTGCGGAGGTCGACGCTGCGACCTATGCCGCATGGCTGGCGGCGGTGCCGGCGGATGCCACCGCCTCGCTCTATCTGCATGTGCCGTTCTGCGCCGAGCTGTGCTTTTACTGCGGCTGCCACACCACGGTGGCGCGCGGGGCAACGCCGCTCGACGCCTATGCGGCACGGCTGGAGGAGGAGATCGCGCTTGTCACCGCGCAACTGCCCGGCCGGCTGGAGGTGGGGCACCTGCATTGGGGCGGCGGCACGCCGACCATGCTGGGCAATCCCGATTTCCTGCGGATCATGGAGCTGCTGCGCACGCGCTTCGCGGTCCGCCCCGATGCCGAGATCGCGATCGAGATCGACCCCCGCGTCATGGACCAGGCCAAGGTGGATACGCTGGCCTCAGCGGGCATCAACCGGGCCAGCCTTGGCGTGCAGGATTTCGACCCCAAGGTCCAAGAGGCGATCGGTCGCCGGCAAAGCTTCGCCGAAACCGCGGCCGTCGCCGATGCTTTGCGCAAGGCCGGCATCGGCGCCATCAATCTCGACCTGATCTACGGCCTGCCCTACCAGACCACGGCCTCGGTCACGCGCACGCTGAACGACGCGCTGGCGCTTGAGCCGAGCCGGATCGCAGTGTTCGGCTATGCCCATGTGCCCTGGATGAAAAAGCACCAGGCGCTGATTTCCGAAGCCACCCTGCCCGGCCCCGCCGCCCGTCTTGAACAGGCGGAAACAATCTCCCGCCTGCTGAATGAAGCCGGCTATGTATCCATCGGGCTGGATCATTTCGCCCGACCCGGCGACGCCATGGCTGACCGCGCCGAGGCCGGCACGCTGAAGCGCAATTTCCAGGGCTATACCACCGATGACGCACCGGTGCTGCTGGGCTTCGGCCCGTCCGCCATCGGCGCTTTGCCCCAAGGCTATGTGCAGAACCTGCCCGCGACCCCGCACTGGCACCAGGCGATCGCGCGGGGCGATCTGCCGATCGCACGCGGGCGCGCCCTGACCGCCGACGACCGGCTGCGGCGGGCGGTGATCGAGCGGCTGATGTGCGATCTTTCGGTCGATCTCGATGCGGTCTGCGCCGCCCACGGCACCGATGCCGGGGTGTTCGCCCAGGAACTCGGCGCCCTCGCGCCCCTGATCGCCGACGGACTGGCGGTGCGCGACGGCGCATCGGTGCGCGTGCCGGAAAATGCGCGGGCCTTCACCCGCACCGTGTGCGCCGTGTTCGACGCCTATCTCGCCCCGCAATCGGAAACGGCCCCGGCTCCGCGCCGGCATGCGGCGGCGGTGTAAGGGCGAGGGGTGCTCGGCCCGCCGGCGCGGTGCGCCGGAAAACACCGGACCCTTCCCTTCGTCTTTCGGCCATCACCCTTCATTCGTCATGGCCGGGCGTGTGTCGGCCACCACGCCGGGCCGGCCGCGCGGACCTTGAAAGCTGGCTCCAAAGGCGGGGCGTGGATGCACGGGTCGAGCCCGTGCATGACACGGCTCAGCACATGGCTCTGCTGCGATCACGCAGGTCCGACAATGTCGATTGACCCCACGGCGGCGCGACGGCGCGCGTCGCCATCCTGGGAGGCCGTCGTCCCCGCGCGTGTCCCGGCCGTCCGGCCGGCGCTGACGGGCACACGGCCGGCGAGGTCCGGTGCCCGCGGCGGCGCGGATCGCCGGGACGCGCCCGGGGAAAGCGGGGAAGAAGATGATGCTTTTTCCGCGACATCCCGGCCGCAAGGCGGCGGGACAAGCGGGTGGACTTGATCTTACTTAAACCCGGTCGCGAACGCGCCACGACCTTCCCGGAACATCGGCCGAACCCTCACCCGCGCGGCGAAGGTCCCTGGCCTTCAGCTGTCAGGTCAGCTGTCGAGGCGGCGCAGCGCGTTGCGGTCGCGCAGCACGATGCAGCGGGAGGACGGCAAAGCGATCGCCGCGGCGCCCTCAAGCTGGGTCAGGGTACGCGAGACGGTCTCGATGGTGAGGCCGAGATAATCGGCGATATCCTGGCGCGACATGGGCAGATGCACTTCGCTGACATCGGCCGGGCTGGACCGGCGGGCAAGGTCCAGCAGGAAGGTGGCGACCCGCTCCTGCGCGGTCTTGCGGCCCAGCAGCAGAAGATGGTCCTGCGCGCGGTGCAATTCGGTGAAGGTGAGGTTCCAGATGGCGCGGGCGAGCGCGCTGTCATCGGTGGCGCGGCTGAACAGCAAGGACCGCTTCACGCGGGCAAGCCGGCATTCGCTGACCGCCTCGGCGGAAAAGCGGGTGCGCTCGGCAGTCTCCCAGCCGAAGGCATCGCCCTTCAGGCAGAAGGTCTCGATCTGCCGCCGCCCGTCTCCAAGCAGCTTGCAGATGCGCACCACGCCCGAAAGCACGACGAAGACATGGTCGGCGGGTTCATCCTCGCCGAAAATCTCGGCATTGCGGGCGAAACTGACGACGGTTCCCATGCGCGCCACGGCGGCGGCGGGGTTAAGCACGTCTTCTTCCTCCCGGATGGCGGCGGGCAACGGGGCGGGAAAGGCGCGGTTCGCGACGATAGCAGCGACGGTGGCGGGCATCGAACAGGCCTCCAAAAGGTTGATTAGAGGCTTAGGTCTTTGCTCTCGATCAATAAATTCGGATCGAATCCTTAAGTAGGGTCCCTTAAGGGATTTCCCGGAGGCGCGGAGTGGGCCAAAGTGCATGTAAGCGGCGGTGGTAGCCGGCAGGCGCGCCGCGCCCGCCGCGCCAGCGCAATGGGGGTACGGACAGGCGGGATGACCAGCCAGAACGAGACCGAGCCCGCCGCCCCTGCGGCGGTAGGCCCGCCCCCGGTCGGCGCCGGCCAGATGGCGAGCTTCACCGGCGAGGCGCTTACCAGTGTGTTCGCCGGCGCCTTCGCGGTCATGGTCGCCGTGGTCGCCGGCGACCTGCTCGGCTGGCCCGCCTTCGGCCCGGCTGCCCTCCTGGCCTGCGGCAGTGCGGTGGTGCTGGTCAGCGGACGTGGCCTGGCCGCCAGCCTGCCGGCGGTGGCGATCGCGCTCGGCGCGCAAGCCGCCTTGGCCTGGACCGAAGCCGGCAACGCCACCCCTGAGCTCCCGGCAGCGCTGCTGTTCCTCGTGCTCGGGCTGTCCACCAGCGTGCTGGGGGAGCGGCTGCGCCGCACCAAGCTCGACGCCGCCACGCGCGACCGGGCCCTGCTGGCGCGCGAGGCGCATCTTTCCTCCATCCTCGACACCGTGCCCGACGCCATGATCGTGATCGACGCACGCGGCATCATGCAATCCTTCTCCAGCGCCGCCGAGCGCCTGTTCGGCTATACCGCCTCCGACGCCATCGGCCGCAACGTTTCCATCCTCATGCCCAATCCCCACAAGAGCGCGCACGATGCCTATCTGGACCGCTATCTCACCACCGGGGAGCGGCGCATCATCGGCATCGGCCGCGTGGTGGTGGGCCTGCGCAAGAACGGCTCCACCTTCCCCATGGAATTGTCGGTGGGCGAGATGCGCTCCGGCTCCGGGCGGTTTTTCACCGGCTTCATCCGCGACCTCACCGAGCGCCAGGCCACCGAGGCGCGGCTTCAGGAATTGCAAGCCGAGCTGGTCCACATCTCGCGCCTCACCGCCATGGGCGAAATGGCCTCCACCCTCGCCCACGAACTCAACCAGCCGCTCTCCGCCATCGCCAATTACATCAAGGGCTGCCGCCGCCTGCTGGAACAGGACGGATCGCGCAACGCGCCGCAATTGCAAGGCGCGCTCGACAAGGCCGCCGAACAGGCGCTGCGGGCCGGGCACATCATCCGCCGCCTGCGCGATTTCGTCTCGCGCGGGGAAAGCGAGCGGCGGGTGGAAAGCCTCTCCAAGCTGGTGGAGGAGGCGAGCGCCCTCGCCCTGGTGGGCGCCAAGGAATATGGCATCGAGGTGCGCTTCAGGTTCGATCCCGCGTGCGACCTCGTGCTCGCGGACAAGGTGCAGGTGCAGCAGGTCTTGCTCAATCTGATCCGCAACGGCATGGAAGCGATGATGGAGGGCATCTCCAAGGAGATCGCCGACCAATTGTTCATGCCCTTCATCACCACCAAGCAGCATGGCATGGGGGTGGGGCTTTCCATCTCCCGCACCATCATCGAATCGCACGGCGGCCGGATCTGGGCCGAACCGAACCCCGAGGGCGGCAGCATCTTCCGTTTCACCCTGCGCGCCGTGCAAGAGGAGGCCGTGGGCAATGCCTGAGACCTTTCCCCAAGACACCTTTCCCAAGGACACCTTGCCGATCCATATCATCGATGATGACGACGCGGTGCGCGATTCCCTGAGCTTCCTGCTGGAATGCGCGGGCCTCAAGGTGCAGGCGCACGCCTCCGCCGGCGCCTTCATCGACGGCGGCGTGCCCGCCACCGCCGGCTGCATCATCACCGACGTGCGGATGCCCGGCCTGAGCGGGGTCGAGCTGCTGCAATATCTCAACACGCGCGGCTCGAAGATCCCGGTCATCGTGGTCACCGGCCATGGCGACGTGCCGCTGGCGGTGGAGGCGATGAAGCTCGGCGCCGCCGAATTCCTGGAAAAGCCGTTCGACGACGATGCCTTGCTCGCCGCGGTGCGCACCTGCCTCACCCAGGCGGCCCTGCATCACCACCAGGATGCGGTGCGCAGCGACGTGGAGGAGCGCATCGCCGGCCTCTCCCAACGCGAGCGCCAGGTCCTGGAATTGCTGCTGGTGGGCCATGCCAACAAGGTGATCGCCCATGATCTCGGCATCAGCCCGCGCACGGTCGAGGTCTACCGCGCCAATGTGATGACCAAGATGAAGGCGGCCAGCCTCTCGGAACTGGTGCGCATGGCACTGCTCGCCGGGGTCGGCGGCCCGGTGGACTGACGCGGCGGCGGACGCTCGCGCGGTCCTTGATCTATCTCAAGGCCGATCCGCGACCATATCTAAATACTTCCCAAGCCGAGAGTGCGAGGCGGATCCGTCGCTGCGGCGCACGCAGTTTCTCGCAAGAAGGCGGGAGTCTCACGCAAGAGGCGCATGGCGGTGTTGATGGCCGGGGAAAACCAGGACATGCGGGTTACCCCCGGCAATGTGGTTCTGCTGGTGGATGATGATCCGGCGATCCGCAGTTCGCTGAAGTTCGCCCTGGAGCTGGAAGGCTTCGACGTGCGCACGTTCGCTTTGCCCGAGGAGATTCTCGCCGCCGACCTGCCGCTGCGCGGCTGCATCGTCGTGGATTATTACCTGCCGGGCCAGGACGGCCTGGAGCTGCTCGGCCAATTAAAAGCCCGCCACGTCTCCCTTCCCGCCATTCTCATCACCACCAATCCCGCCGAGAACGTCCGCCGCCGGGCTTCCTCCGCCGGCGTCGCGATCATCGAAAAACCCCTGCTGAGCAATGCCTTGAGCGATGCGGTGCGCGACAGCCTCGCGCGCAGCTTCTGACGATCGCATCGCTTCGCCACGCCGCTTCGCCCGCTGCTTGCCACGCTGCCACTTGGAGCCGCAAATTCCAGAATCTGCACGCGCCGTCTCCCGGCCGTCGCGGGAATGCGTCATGATCAGCGCGAAGCTCCATCGCTCTGTCCGAGTTCCTGCCAAAGGTCCCGCCCATGACGATGCGCAATCTCGACGCCCTGTTCACGCCCTCCGCCATCGCGCTGGTGGGCGCCAGCAGCCGGGCCGGCTCGATCGGCACGGTGATCGCCCGCAATCTGTTCGAGGCCGGCTTCAACGGGCCGATCCTCACGGTGAAGGCGGGCGAACGGGCGATCCGCTCCTCGCTCAATTATTCCACCATCGAGGCGCTGCCGATCCCGGTCGACCTCGCGGTCATCGTCGCGCCGCCGAGCAAGGTGCCGCAGGCGGTGGCCGATCTCGGCGCCAAGGGCTGCCGCGCCGCCATCATCGCCACCGCCGGCTATGATGTGGCCGACGGAATCTATGATGCCGCGCTGCGCCAGCAGGTGCTGGATGCCGCCAAGCCGCATCTGCTGCGCCTCATCGGCCCGAACAGCCTCGGCTTCATTTCCACCGGGCCGCGCATCAATGCCAGCTTCGCGCACCTGATGCCGGCGCGCGGCCATATCGCCTTCGTCAGCCAGTCCGGCGCCATGGCCACCGCGGTGCTGGACTGGGCCCATGCCCGTGGGCTCGGCTTTTCCCACGTCATCTCGCTGGGCGAGAAGGCGGACGTGGATTTCGGCGACCTGCTGGACTATCTGGCGCTGGACAATTCCACCCGCGCCATTCTGCTCTATGTGGAATGCCTCACCGACGCCCGCAAATTCATGTCGGCCGGCCGCATCGCCGCGCGCTCCAAGCCGGTGATCGTCATCAAGGCCGGGCGCAGCGCGGCGGGGGCGCAGGCGGCGCTCTCCCACACCGGAGTGCTGGCCGGCGCGGACATGGTCTATGACGCCGCCTTCCGCCGCGCCGGCATGCTGCGGGTGCACGAATTGCGCGAATTGTTCGAGGCGGTCTCCACCCTCTCGTCCGGCATCCGCCTCAAGGGCGAGCGCGTGGGCGTGCTCACCAACAGCGCGGGCGCCGGCATCATCGCCACCGACACGCTGGAGGACATGCCGGGCCAATTGGGCACGCTCGATTCCAAGACCCTGGCGAAGCTCGACGCGGCGCTGCCGCGCGCCTGGTCCCACGCCAATCCGGTGAACATCGGCGCCGACGCCGACGGCAAGCGCTATGCCGACGCGCTCGCCATTCTGATGGAGAACGAGGGCACCGACGCCACGCTCGTCCTCAACAGCCCCAATGCCGTGTCCGACAGCGGGCAGGCGGCGGATGCGGTGATCGCCGCGCTCGCCCTGCGGCCGCGCGCGCCGGTGCTGACCTGCTGGATGGGCGAAAGCGCGGTCGCCGATGCCCGCCGCCGCTTCACCACCCAGCGCGTGCCGACCTACGAAACCCCGGACGAGGCGGTGCGGGCGTTCGCGCATCTCGTCTCCTACCAGCGCAACCAGACCCTGCTGATGGAGACCCCGCCGGCGCGCTCGTTCGACGAGCCGGACCGCGAGAAGGCGGCGGAGGTGATCCGCGCCGCCATCGCCGAGGGCCGCTCCACCCTGAGCGAGTTCGAGGCCAAGGCGGTGCTCGCGGCCTATGACATTCCCATCGTCGAGACCCGCATCGCGCGCGATCCCGCCGAGGCCGGGCGCATCGCCGCCGAAATGGGCGGCGTGCTGGTGCTGAAGATCCTGTCCCACGACGTGCTCCACAAATCCGACGTGGGCGGCGTGCGCCTCGACCTGCACGGGCCGAAGGCGGTGGAAGAAGCGGCGCGGGACATGCTCGCCACGCTGGAAGCGCGCCGGCCCGGCGCGCGGGTGGAGGGGTTCACGGTCCAGCCCATGATCCGCCGGCCCAATGCCCAGGAGCTGATCGCCGGCATCGCCAATGATCCCACGTTCGGCCCGGTGGTGCTGTTCGGCCAGGGCGGGCTGGCGGTGGAGGTGATCGCCGACCGCGCGGTCGCCCTGCCGCCGCTGAACGGCGTGCTGGCGCTGGAGATGATCGGCCGCACGCGGATTTCCAAGCTGCTCGCCGGCTATCGCGACCATCCGCCAGTGGACCTCGATGCGGTGGCGGCGACCTTGGTGAAAATTTCCGACCTGCTCGGCGACCTGCCGCAGATCGCGGAGCTGGATATCAATCCCCTGCTGGCGGACGAGCACGGGGTGATCGCGCTCGATGCCCGCATCGTGGTGCATCCCACCGAGGGGGTGGGCACCGAACGCTTCGCCATCAAGCCCTTCCCCACCGGGCTGGTGCGCGAAATCACGCTTCCCGACGGCCAGGCGCTGGAGCTGCGGCCGATCCGGCCCGAGGACGAGCCGGGCATCGTCGACATCGTGCGGCGCTCGGACCCGCGCGACGTGCGCATGCGGTTTCTCGGCTCGCTGAAGGATTTCCCGCACCTGCTGGCGGCGCGCCTGTCGCAGATCGACTACGACCGGGAAATGGCCCTGGTGGCGGTGGACGCGGCGGGCGCCTTCCTCGGCGTGGTGCGCATCATCGCCGATCCGGACAATGAGACCGCCGAATATGCCATCATGGTGCGCACGGACATGAAGGGCAAAGGGCTCGGCTACCGGCTCATGAACGAGATCATCGCCTATGGCCGCCAGCGCGGCCTGAAGATGATCTATGGCGACGTGCTGCGGGAGAACCAACCCATGATGCACATGGCGCAGGATCTCGGCTTCATCGCCAAGCCCGGCGAGGATTATACCGTGATGCGGGTGGAGCTGGAGCTGAAGCCGTAACGCCCTCAGACCGCCATGGCGGTCAGCACCGCCGCGCCCACCGCCATGGCCAGCCCGCCCGGCGGACGTGAACACCGGCGGATAGGGACGGGTCGTGGTGGGCGTCACGCCCGCCGCCTCGTCGTCGGTGCCCAGCGGCACGGCGGCGGGCCCGAAGGAGGGATCGGTGGTGAAGGAGCGCAGCGCCCGTTCCTCGTTCGGCGTCAGCGCAAGCTCAGCCCGCGCGGGCCTTGGCGGCGGGGCGGAACCTGCATCCTCGCCCTGTTCCGCCGCCCGGGTGCGCGGCAGGTCGCGCGGCAGGTCGCGCGGCAGGTCGCGCGGTGGATCGCGCGGTGGATCGCGCGGCGGTTCATTGCGCCTCGGGCGGGAATCATCGTGAAATCTCGACGGGTGCATGAGCGTCTCCTTTCGTCAGGAGCAACACCCTGCGCACCAGCCTGTTCCGTTTTCCCCGCAGGCTCAGGCAAACCAAGGCGGCTGGCGGTCGAGCGCGATCAGAGCCTCCGCCGAAACCCGCGGCCGCACCACCGCATGCTCTTTCCCGCGCACCAGGACTTCGGGAATCAGCGGTCGGGTATTGTAGGTGCCCGCCTGCACCGCCCCATAGGCGCCGGCGGTCATCACCGCCAGCAGATCGCCCGCCTTCAGCTGTGGCAAAGCGCGGTTGAGGGCGAGATAATCCCCGGTCTCGCACACCGGCCCCACCACGTCTGCCAGCAGCGTGGGCGCGCCCTCGGCGGCCTGGACCACCGGCAGGATGTCGTGATGGGCGTCATAGAGGGTCGGACGGATGAGATCGTTCATGGCCGCGTCGACGATCACGAACGTCTTGCCCTCGCCCTGCTTCACATAGAGCACGCGGGTCACGAGGATGCCGGCATTGGCCACGATCATGCGGCCCATCTCGAAGATCAGCGGCAGATGAAGGCCGCCCAGCGCGCGGTTCACCGCCGCCGCATAGGCATCGGGCGCCGGCGGCACGGGATCGCTCGCCGCATAGGGCACGCCGAGCCCGCCGCCGAGATCGAGATGGCGCAGCGCGTGACCGGCGGCCATCAGGTCGCGCGCCAGTTCCGCCAGCAGCAGAATGGCATTCTCGAACGGCGCCATGTCGGTGATCTGGCTGCCGATATGCATGTCCACGCCGGCGATGCGGATGCCCGGCAGGCGCGCGGCCTCCTCATACACCGCGCGGGCGGTGGAGATGGGGATGCCGAACTTGTTCTCCGACTTGCCGGTGGAGATCTTGGCGTGGGTTTTCGCGTCCACGTCGGGATTGACCCGCAGCGACACCGGGGCGATTTCGCCGCGCGCGGCGGCGACCTGCGAGAGCTGCTCCAGCTCCGGCTCGCTCTCCACGTTGAAGCATTTGATGCCGGCATCGAGCGCATCGGCCATTTCCTGGCGCGTCTTGCCGACGCCGGAAAACACGATGCGCTCCGCCGGCACCCCGGCCGCGAGCGCGCGCTTCAATTCCCCGCCGGAGACGATGTCCGCCCCCGCGCCGAGGCGGGCGAGCGTGGAAATCACCGCCTGGTTGGAATTGGCCTTCAGCGCGTAGCACAGCAGCATGTCGCGGCCGGCGAAAGCCTGCGTGAATACGCGATAGTGCCGCTCCAACGTCGCGGTGGAATAGCAATAGAAGGGCGTGCCTACGCCTTGGGCAAGCGCGGTGAGATCGACGTCCTCCGCCTGGAGGCGACCGTCGCGATAATCGAAATGATGCATGGCGGCTCCGGGCGCGTCAGAGCAGCCCGTCCAGGATGAAGGGACGTTTGGCGATATTGGGGGTCTGCGTCACCGGACGGGAGACCGAATCGCCGGGCGTGTTCGGCGCGATATAGGCATTGCCGGACGCGGCGCGCGCATCGGCATTGCCCGGCTGGGCGGAATTGGTGGACATGATGTCGTCGGTCGTCACCAGGCCGGTGGTATTGTCGGCGGTCCCCTGGGGCGCGACCGGGCCGTTGGCGGCGGTGGCCGGGGCCGCGGCGGGGCTCGTGGTCGCGGCGGCCTTCTGGCCAAGCGGGGTGGGCGGCTTGGTGCCGGGCGGCTCCAGCGGACCCTTCACGCCGCAGCCGGCGAGCGCCAAGGCAAACAGGAAAGCCAGGGAGACAGGCAAGCGATGCGACACGGCGAGGCCATCCAAGAAAATTCGACGCCACTATAGCGAGCGACGCGCCAAAGGCGAGCCCCGCGCACGGCGGCGCTTCTCTCTACCGCACCGCAGCGCCGCTGTCGCGCCCGAGTGCGACGTTGGCGACACACCCCCCGGCCGTTCCCGCTCCCCCGCGTGTGGACGGGAAGAGGTGCAGGAGAATAAGCAGGTCCTACGCCGCTCAGCGCCGCAGGACGAACCCTTCCGGCGGGTGGCGGTGCTCCCAATGGCGGGTTTCCAGCTCCGGCACCGCGCTTTCCACGCGCGGAAAGCCGAGGCAGAAATAGCCGATGAAGCGCCAATGGGCGGGCACGTCTAGAATCCCTGCCATCTGCTCCGGCGGCAGGATCGACACCCAGCCGAGGCCGATGCCCTCCGCCCGCGCCGCGAGCCACAGGGTCTGCACCGCCATGACCGCCGAATAATCCAGCGTTTCCGGCATGGTGAGCCGGCCGAGCCCGTGGCCCTGGGCGGTCTCGCGATCCGCGAACAAAGCGAAATGCACCGGCGCGTCATCGAGCCCGGCCAGCTTCAGGCGGGCATAAGCGGCGCTCTTGTCCGCCGACTGGCTGGCCAAAGCGGCAGCATTGCAGCTTTCGAAACAGGCGCGCACCGCCGCGCGCCGCGCCGGATTGTCCACCAGCACGAAGCGCCAGGGCTCGCTCAAGCCCACGGAGGGGGACAGACAGGCCATTTGCAGCAGCCGCGCCATCGTGCCTTCGGGCAGCGGATCGGTGCGGAAGTGCCGCACGTCCCGCCGCCAGGCGAGCAGATCGCGCAGCCGCGCGCGGAACGCGGCATCGAAACACGGCGCGGGGTCCGCGCCGCCGTTGGTGCCTTCATGTGCGACCATGGGTGCCTCCCTCCCTGCCGCCTTCGCCCGCCGTTTGCGGCGGTGCGATGCTCTTGTCCGTCGCCTCAGGCCATATGCGTCTCAGGCCTTGTGCGCCTCAGGCCTTGGCGGCCTCCACCTGGAGGCGCTTCAGCCAGCGCTTGGCCTGGGCGCGCACCCGGCTCGGCGCGGTGCCGCCGTAGGATACGCGGCTCTGCACGGAACGGGTCACGGACAATACGCTGAACACATCCTGCGTGATGCGCTCATCCACGCTGCGCATATCCTCTAGCGACAGCCGGTGCAGGCCGATGCCGCGATCGGACGCCAGCGCGACAATGCGCCCGGTCACATGGTGTGCCTCGCGGAACGGCATTCCAGCCGCGCGCACCAGCCAGTCGGCGAGATCGGTGGCGGTGGAATAGCCCTGCCCGGCGGCGGTCTTCATGCGCGCCGTGTCGGGCTCGATGTCGCGCACCATGCCGGCGGTGGCGGCGATCACCAGGGACAGGGCCGAGAAGGCGTCGAAGGCGCCTTCCTTGTCTTCCTGCATGTCCTTGGCATAAGCGAGCGGCAGGCCCTTCATCACCACCAGCAGGCCGGTCAGCGCGCCGATGATGCGGCCCGCCTTGGCGCGCACCAGTTCTGCGGCGTCCGGATTGCGCTTCTGCGGCATGATGGAGGAGCCGGTGGTGAATTTGTCCGACAACTTGATCAGCGAAAAGGCCGGCGAGGTCCAGATCACCACCTCTTCCGCGAAGCGCGAGAGATGCACGGCGCAGATGGCGGCGGCGGAGAGCGTCTCCAGCACGAAATCGCGGTCCGACACCGCGTCCAGCGAATTCGCCGTCGGCCGGTCGAAGCCGAGCGCCTTGGCGGTCATGTCCCGGTCGATGGGAAAGGACGTGCCGGCCAGCGCCGCCGAGCCGAGCGGGCATTCGTTCAGCCGCGCGCGGGCATCGCGCAACCGGCCGCGATCGCGCGCCAGCATTTCCACATAGGCCATCAGATGATGGCCGTAGGTGACCGGCTGGGCGGTCTGCAGATGGGTGAAGCCGGGCATGACGGTGGCGGCATGGGCCAGCGCCTTTTCCGACAGCGCCGTGTCTAGACCGTCCTGGATCTTCTCGACATCCTCGCCCGCGACGATGCCCTGCGTCGCCAGCATGGCGGCGTGGGCCTTGGAACCGGCGATATCCTGGGCGAAAAGACGCTGGTCGAAGCCGATGGAGGCGTTGATCTCCTCCATGATCGCATCGGGGCCCGTGGAGAATCGCCCGCCCCACATCTTGTTGCTCATGACGGATCTCCGCTGATGACCGAGCCGACCTTGCCGCCCTCGCCCCCGGACCACCGCGCCGCGCCTGCCCGTGGCGGCAAAGGGCGCATGCTGGCTGTGGTGGCAGGAGCGGCACTCGCTGGCGCCGTGGCCGGCGCGCTCGCCCTATACGGGATGAATGCCCTTCCCGGCAATGCACCCACGCTCACGGCCGCTTCATCGCCGACCAATTCACAAGCCGCCGCGGTGCCCGAGAGCAGCGGTTCGGCCCGCGATCCCGCCTGCGCCCCGGCGGTGGAGGCGGCGAAGCGCCTTGCGCCGCTGGCCAAGGGCGAAATCGCCGCCTTTACGCTGGCCACCGAGCCGCGCCGCCTGCCGCCGCTCTCCTTCGCCGACGGCACTGGCGCGCCGAAGACCCTGGCGGATTTCAAGGGCAAGACGCTGCTGGTCAATCTGTGGGCCACCTGGTGCGTGCCCTGCCGCAAGGAAATGCCGGCCCTCGACCGGCTGGAGCAGACCCTGGGCGGGGCGAAATTCCAGGTGGTGGCGATCAATCTCGACACCCGCGACGCGGAAAAGCCGAAGGCGTTCCTGAAGGAGATCGGCATCTCCAACCTCGCCTTCTACGCCGATAGCGGCACCAAGACCTTCCAGGCCCTGCGCGCGGTGGGGCGCGGCTTCGGCCTGCCCACCACCTTGCTGGTGGACGACCAGGGCTGCGAGCTCGGCTATCTCGCCGGCCCGGCCGAATGGGGCGGCGAGGATGCTCGGCAGCTCATCAAGAGCGCGCTCGGCGACGGGCAGGGGTGAGGTTATCGGGAAGACGGAGCGAAACACGCGGGCGAGGGGATTGCGGGTTCAAACCCCCAGCAACAGCTTCATCGCCCGCACGCCGATGGGGGTCGCGGACGGGCCGTTGCACAGCACGAACACCCCTTCGCCCGAGGGCTTGCCGCTGCCCTGCCAGGCGGAAAAGCCGATCCAGGAGGTGAAGCCCGCCACCCCGCCGTTCTTGTTGAGCACCGTGACGCGCCCGCGCGGCGTGTCGACATTGGCGCGGAACCAGCCATAGGCGGTGCGTGGCGCCCTGCCGCCGGCGCAGGCGGGCGCAAAGACATCGGCGCCCTGCTGATAGGCCAGCGCCGGATCGGCAAGCCCACCCTCCGCAAGGCCCATGTTGAGCCGCAGATAGGCCAGCATATCCGCCCCGGTGCTGACGATGCCGCCGGCGCCCACCGCCAGCGCATGGGTCGGCCGATAGGAGGCGTCGCGCGGCAGGGGCTGCCATTGCTTGGTATGGCCGAGCGGCAAACGCGCCTTCATGCCGGGCCGGAACCAGCCCGTGTCGCCGGCGCCGAAGCTCGCGCAATAGTCGCCGAGGCGGCGGTCGTAGCGCTCGGCGAAGCAGTCCGCATCGGCGCCCGCGATCCCCGTTCCGGCCATGGCGAGCAGCGCCCAGCCGAGGTTCGAATAGGCATAGCAGGCGCCCTGCTCCATGGGCGGATTATAGGTGGAGAGGAAGTCGAACAGGGTCTGGAAGCCGGCCATGGTGCGCGGCGGATAGGCGCCGCCTTGATTGTCTTGCGGCAGGCCGGGACGATAGGTGGCGAGATTGACGAGGCGCAGCCCCTCCACCGGCGGCGACAGGCGCGCGCTGCCGCCGAGCCAGGTGCCGAGCGTGCCTTCGAACGGGCCATGCCGCTTGTAGTGCACGCTGGAGGTGAAGACCTTCGAGATCGAACCGATCTCGAACGGCGTCTTCGCGTCGAGGGCGAGCGGCGCGCCGAGGGGATTGGTGAGGTCGGCCCCGCCGGCGAACAACAGGAGGCCCGCGCCGTCCGGTCCCACCACGCCCAGCACCAGGGCAAGCCGCGCCGCGCGCACCGCCCGCGCCCGGGCGCATTCCGCATCGATCAGGGCCTGGAACGGGGCCGTGCCGCCGGCAAGGGCTGAGGTCGCAAGCGAGGGGGCGCCGACGGCCTGCGCGCGGGCGCCGCGCCCTGCGAGGGGGGATGCGAGCCCGCCCATCGCCAGCCCGCCCAGGACCATCGCGCGCCGTGTCAGCATTCGCCGCTCCCCCGACCTTCCCGCCCAGGCAAGGCCCGGTTTGCGGCGAGATCAGGGACGGCGGGAGCTGTACACGCAATCGGGAACGGCGCGAACCGGGTCCCCCAGCGGCAGCGCCGCGGGGGTCGGACTCAGCGGGTGGGAACCGGCTTCTCGCCGCGATAATCGTAGAAGCCGCGCTGGGTCTTGCGGCCGAGCCAGCCGGCTTCGACGTACTTCACCAGCAGCGGACACGGACGATATTTGCTGTCGGCGAGCCCCTCGTGCAGCACCTGCATGATGGCGAGGCAGGTGTCGAGGCCGATGAAATCCGCCAGCTGCAGCGGGCCCATGGGATGGTTGGCGCCGAGCTTCATGGCCCGGTCGATGGCATCCACGGAGCCGACGCCCTCATAGAGCGTGTAGATGGCTTCGTTGATCATGGGCAGCAGGATGCGGTTGACGATGAAGGCGGGGAAATCCTCCGCCACCGCATAGGTCTTGTGCAGCCGGGTCACGAACTGCTTGGCGCTCTCGAAGGTGTCGTCGTCGGTGGCGATGCCCCGCACCAGTTCCACCAGCTCCATCAACGGCACCGGATTCATGAAATGAATGCCGATGAAGCGCTCCGGCCGGTCGGTGGAGGCGGCGAGGCGGGTGATGGAGATGGACGAGGTGTTGGACGAGATCAGCGCGTCCGGCCGCAGCACCGGGCAGAGATCGGCGAGGATCTTGCGCTTCACGTCCTCGCGCTCGGTGGCCGATTCGATCACGAGGTCGCATTCGGCGAGCCCGTCCATGGTGGGCGCGCCGACGATGCGCTGAAGCGCGTCCTGGCGGGCCTGCTCGGTCACGGTGCCCTTGGAGACCTGCTTGGCCATATTGCCGTTGATCGTGGCAAGGCCGGAGCGGATGCGGTCCGGATCGGCATCGCTCAGCGCCACGTCATAGCCCGCGAGCGCGCAGACATGGGCGATGCCGTTGCCCATCTGGCCGGCGCCGATGATCCCGACCTTCTTGATCTCGAGCGGCATGGTGCTCTCGTCTTTCCGATATTGGGGGCCGGGATGGCCCCGGTCGGCGCCGAGCCGGATGGACCGGCGCCGCATGGAGATGTCGCCCGGCTTCGATGGGCGCCGGGCGGGCCCTCAGCCCTTCGCCTTGACGATCGCCGCCTGCAACTCGGGCACGATGGAGAACAGATCGCCCACCAGGCCGTAGTCCGCAACCTGGAAAATAGGCGCTTCCTCGTCCTTGTTGATGGCCACGATGATCTTGGAATCCTTCATGCCCGCCAAGTGCTGAATCGCACCCGAGATGCCCACCGCCACATAAAGCTCGGGCGCCACCACCTTGCCGGTCTGGCCGACCTGCCAGTCGTTCGGGGCATAGCCGGCGTCCACGGCGGCGCGCGAGGCGCCGACCGCCGCGCCTAGCGCGTCGGCCAGCGGCTCGATCACCTCGGCGAACTTCTCCTTGGAGCCGACAGCGCGGCCGCCGGAGACGATGATCTTCGCCGCCGTCAGCTCGGGACGGTCGGAGGCGGCGATGCTCTCGTCCACGAACGAAGACACGCCCGGATTTTCCGCCGCGCCGATGCTCTCGACGCTCGCCGAGCCGCCCTCGGCCGTGGCGCCGAACGAGGCGGTGCGCACGGTGATGACCTTCTTCGCGTCGGTCGCCTGCACGGTCTGGATGGCGTTGCCGGCATAGATCGGCCGCTCGAACGTGTCGGGCGAAACCACCTTCACGATGTCCGACACCTGCATCACGTCCAGCAGAGCGGCGACGCGCGGCAGCACGTTCTTCGCCACCGAGGTGGAGGGGCCGACGATCGCGTCATAGCCCGGCGCGAGCGAAACGATCAGCGCCGCCAGCGGCTCGGCGAGGCGGTGCGCATAGGTTTCGCCCTCGGCGAGCAGCACCTTTTCCACGCCCGAAAGCTTGGCGGCGGCCTCTGCCACCGCGGCGGCGTTCTGTCCGGCCACCAGGATATGCACCGGGCCACCCAGAGCGGCCGCGGCGGTCAGGGCCTTGGCGGTGGCGCCGTTGAGAACCGAATTGTCGTGTTCGGCGAGCAGCAAAGTCGTCATCAGATCACCCCCGCCTCATCCTTGAGCTTCGCCACCAGCTCGGCCACCGAACCCACCTTCACCCCGGCCTTGCGGCCCGCCGGCTCGGCGGTGTTCAGCACCTTCAGGCGCGGCGCCACGTCCACGCCATAGGCGTCGGGCGTCTTCTCGTCGATGGGCTTCTTCTTCGCCTTCATGATGTTGGGCAGCGAGGCATAGCGCGGCTCGTTCAGCCGCAGGTCGGTGGTCACGATCGCCGGCAGGGAGAGCTTCACGGTCTGAAGGCCGCCGTCGATCTCGCGCGTGACCAAGGCCGCGCCCTCTTCCAGCACCACCTTGGAGGCGAACGTGCCCTGGCCCCAGCCGAGCAGCGCCGCCAGCATCTGGCCGGTCTGGTTCGAATCGTCGTCGATCGCCTGCTTGCCGAGGATCACGAGCTGCGGGGCTTCCTCGCCCACCACGCCCTTGAGGATCTTGGCGACCGCGAGCGGCTCCACGATGCCGTCCACCTTCACCAGGATGCCGCGATCGGCGCCCATGGCGAGCGCGGTGCGCAGGGTTTCGGTGGCCTGCGCCGGGCCGATGGAAACCACCACCACCTCGGTCGCCTTGCCCGCTTCCTTGAGGCGCAGGGCTTCTTCCACCGCGATCTCGTCGAACGGGTTCATGGACATCTTGACGTTGGCCAGTTCCACACCGGACCCGTCCGCCTTCACACGGACCTTCACGTTGTAGTCCACCACCCGCTTGACAGGCACCAGGATCTTCATTGTTGAGCGCTCCTCCCGACCCACTTTAAGTGCGGCTGCGGAAAAACTCCCGCGCCGGAGCCATGCGCCGCAAACCACGCAGCGCAGCAAACCTTGGGGCGGGCAACCTAGAAGTGGCCCGAAACCCTGTCAACGCGGAAGCTGGCGCGGGTTTATACCGCTCCGCGCACCGCCCTCATTTCTCCCGGAACGACCGCGTCAGGGCATCGGTGAGGGGGCGCGTCAAATAGCTCATGACGCTGCGTTCCCCGGTGTTGAAAACCACTTCCGCCGGCATGCCGGGGCGCAGGCGCGCCTTCATGTCATCGGGAATATCCGTGCTCGCCACCGCCACCACCGCCTGGAAATAGGGCTGGTGGGTGGTCTCGTCGATGAGCCGGTCGGGCGAGACCGTGCGCAGTTCGCCGAGGATCAGCGGCGTGGTGCGCGAATGGAAGGCGGGGAAGCGCACCTCCACGCCCGTGACGCCGCCGTGCAGGCGGTCGATATCGGTGGTCGGCACCTGGGCATCGACGATCAGGTCGTCGTTCTGCGGCACGATCTCCAGCATGGTATCGCCGGGCCGCACCACCGCGCCGACGGTATAGATCTTCTGATTGATGTTCTGCACGATGCCGGAGCGCGGCGCGCGGATGTCGATGCGGCTCAGCACGTTCCGGGAGACGTTCAGCTTCTCGCGCAGGTCCGCGATCTTCTGTCGCGTCTCGACGATCTGCCCGGCCACCTCTTCCTGCTGCTTCTGATCCAATTGCTGGATCTGCATCTTCATTTCGCTGATGGTGTTGGCCGCCTTCGCCGCATCGGCCATGTTACGGCCCACCGTGCCCTGGAGCCGCGCCTTCTCGCGCTGGAGCTGGGCGACCCGCGGCTTGGAGACCAGCCCCTTGTCGTTGAGCTGCTGCACGCCGGCCAGTTCGTCGTCGATATAGAACAATTGCTGGTCGGCGGAGGCGCGCTCGCGGGCGAGCCCGTCGATCTCCGTCTGGCCCTGGACGATCCGGCTGTTGAGGATGGCCGTCTGCCCCTCCAGCGAGGCCTTGCGGTCGCGGAACTGGATCACCTGGTCGGCGAGGATGGACTTGACCGCCGGATCTTCCGCGCGGGCCAGGAGCTCGGGCGGGAAGGTGACGGCGCCCGCGTGCTCGCGCTCGGCGGTGAGCCGGGCGTCGGTGGCCAGCAGCGTGTCGAGCTGGCCGCGCAGGGAATCGTAATTGGATTGCGAACTGGTGGGATCGAGGCGGAACAGCAGCGCGCCGCGCTCCACGCTCTGCCCGTCCTTGACGTGGATCTCGGCGACGATGCCGCCCTCCAGATGCTGCACGACCTGGCGCTTGCTCTCCACCGACACCACGCCCGAGGCGATCACCGCGCTGTCGATATTGGCGAACGCGGCCCAGCCGCCGAACACGCCGAAGGTGAGGAAGATCACGCCGTAGCCCATGGTCGCCACGCGGCGGAAATCGCTGGAGGCCACGGGCGCCTTCATGCCGTTGTCCGCGTCGGCGATCTCCGGTGCCGGGGGCGGCACGATCACGTCGCGCACGAACCGCACGCTGGCGTCCCGCGCGGCGGCGAGGCGCGCCAGCGCGGTCTGGCCGATCGGGCTTTGGCCGAGGGGACTTTGGCCGATCCACCGGAGCGCCGCGCCGGAGCGCGCGCGGGCGGTGCTGGCGGCGTCTCTCAGGGCCTCGATGGGGCGCTCAGGACCAATGGACATCTGCTTCCCCTCAAGCGCCGGCGGCGTGGCCGCCGATATGTGCGGGCGCCGGGCCTTCCGCCGGCTGCACCAGGCGCGGGCCGAGCACCTTGGCGAGCACTTCGTCGCGCGGGCCAAACCCGTGCACCACGCCTTCGTTCAGCAGCAGGATATAATCGCACAAACCGAGGCTGTTGGTCTTGTGCGTGACCAGGACCACGGTGCGCCCGGCCTTGCGCAGCGCCTGCACCGCCACCATCAGCGCCTGTTCGCCGGCGGCGTCGAGGCTGGCGTTGGGCTCGTCCAGCACCACCAAAGCGGGGCTTCCGTAAATGGCGCGGGCGAGCGCGAGGCGCTGGCGCTGCCCGCCGGACAGCGAGGCCCCGCTTTCGCCGATCTCGGTGTTATAGCCGCGCGGCAGGCGCTGGATCATCTCGTGCACGCCGGCCATCTGCGCGGCCTGCACCACCTGCGCCTCGTCGCGGGCCGTGAAGCGGGCGATATTGTCGGCGATCGAGCCGGCGAACAATTCCACGTCCTGCGGCAGATAGCCGAGGCAGCGGCCGAGCTGCTCGGGGTCCCAATGGCCAAGGTCGGACCCGTCGAGCCGCACCGCGCCGGCGCTGGCCGGCCACACGCCCACCAGCACGCGGGCAAGGCTCGATTTCCCTGCGGCGCTCGGGCCGATGATGCCGAGCACGGCGCCCGCCGGCACCGCGAACGAGACCCCCCGCAGCACCGGCACGTCGCGGCCCGGCGCGTGGGCGACCAGATTTTCCACCTGCAACGCGCCGGTGGGATCGGGCAGGCGCATGCGGGCGGCGGGCGGCGGCGACATGCGCAACAGCTCCTGCACCCGGCGGAACGCCGAGCGCGTCGCCACGATGCCCTTCCAATTGCCGATCGCCATCTCGATCGGCTGGATGCAGCGCCCGACGATGATCGAGGCGGCGATCATCATGCCTGGCGAGATTTCCCGGTTGATGGCGAGATAGGCGCCGAGCCCGAGGATCAGGCTCTGCATGAACATGCGGTTGAACTTGGTGGCGGCCATCAGGAACGCCGCCCGGTCGGACGCCAGCGCCTGCCAGCCGAGCGCGGCGCCGCGATGAGAGATCCAGCGCTCGCGCAATTGCCGCACCATGCCCATGGCCTGGAGCACCTCGGCATTGCGGAAGGTGGTAGTGGCCTCGTTATTGGCGCTGATGTTGGCCTTTGTCGCCCGGTCGAGGATCGGCCGCGTCACCTTGTCGTTGGCAAAGGCGAGCACGCCGGAAATCACGCAGCTCACCACCGCCAGTATGCCGTACTAGGGATGCAGCAGGGTGGCGAAGATGATGTAGATCGGCACCCAGGGCACGTCGCAGCAGGAGATCAGGCCGGGGCCGGCGAAGAATTCGCGCACCGTGTCGACATCCCGCAG